>SAAW01000089.1 GCA_009929275.1 Clostridia bacterium | reverse complement strand
GTGGTACGCCAACTGCGGATTCTCGCATCGCAGTTCCGTGTCCTTCGGACAGGAACGCTCTCCGAAATCCGCCCCGACAACATGTACCAACCGTTATGCGCAAATTTGAAAAACGGATGAAACTTACTCTACAGATATTGATTTACTTGATTTTTGCAATTAGTTGCTCTGCTGCAACAAATGATTTAAAATCTGACAAAACAATCAATGAAATCTTTAATAAAGACGAAATTGAGGACTTGGAGACATTGGTAAATTTCTTTGAAAATCAAATATGTTTAGGGCAAAACATTGACTTACAAAATAAGCAGGATTGCTATGAAAGTTTTTTCAAGCACATGGTTCACTGTGAAGAAACAGGAGAAGTAATTTTGAATATTTCATTTGAAGCACAAAAAGAAATATATAACGACATTTCCCAATCGACATTCAACCAAATATGGGCAATCGGAAAGACATGGGAACACAATAGCACGGACACATTAAAATACCTATTTCTAAATGAAAAGGGGAAGTATATAAAGTTTCTCAAAGAGTTTGGAAAGGTTAATCCATTTGTGAAAGGTTATTACGATTCCTTTGAATTAGTTGGAGACATTTCACCATCAATGTTTGCTGGAATAATAATGAGATATAAAGAGTTCGATGTTTCGGATGCCAGATTCAGACTTTTGTTAGCAATACACTATTTGACAGTCAATGACGACTATGAGCGAAAAGAAAAATATTAGAATAGAATTGATTTTTTACAAAAAAAAATGAAGTCAAGATTCAAAAATAAGTGGATTACAATTATTTCAATTACTCTTTTATTAATTATTGGATTATTCACATGCTTTGACATATGGTCTAAACTAGGATTGAGAAAATCCTTTGAACAGATAGCAATTATGATTGCCGGTATTCTTGGAGTTGTGTTAGTCAGGATTCCATTGAAACTTTTCTTTGAATTGATTGGAAACATTATTAAAAAAATAAATAAAAAAATCAGCGCATAACAATTTGTATATGTCAGGCGGGGGTTTTAGCGGTCTGACAAGTCAGACCTTGCGCCCACTTTCCTGCGGGTCTGACATGATTTCTCTTCGAAATCCCGCCCGACCACATACAAGTGACCGTTAACGGCAAGTTTAAGAAAATAAAATTGGTGGTTATCTAAATCGTTCGTTCTTTGGTTTTCTGCTCGCTTGTAAAATTGCTGTCACAAAACTTGCAAAAGAATGTTTGGTGCGGTTGCCAATTTTCGCAGTTTGACAATTTGTAAAACTGTTTTACAGCCTGACTGTCCAGCACATTTTTAGGAATAGTCGGTGGTTATTTGACAGTTTGGGTTTTGGCCGTTTTGTACCGGACAGGAAATAAAAAATTGGCACACAGTTTTGTTCTCGCAAGTTTTCCGCCAGCGGCATAAGTCAGGAATGGTGAAGCTCACGTTTCAACTTCCTAATCGGTAGCGGTTACCTGCAACCCACAAGCATTTTTGACTTTTTGGGGGTTGAGAAAAAAAATTAAAAAAGCGACGTGGTTATTTGAAACTTTTGTGCGGAAAAATGATATTTTTATACTGTTAACAACTTGACCATGA
>SAAW01000088.1 GCA_009929275.1 Clostridia bacterium | reverse complement strand
GTCAGGCTAAAAAACAACCCGAAACAAAATGGAATACTTAGTAAAAGACGAAATATTAGAATTGAAATATGAACACGGCAAAGGTGCGTGGACCTATCATATCCAAATTCCAAACACGAAACACATAGTTGGAAAATGGGGTTCAATGAAAGTTGCAGGCACTATTGACAACTATAAAATTGAAAGTATCAACCTCGCCAAACTAGGTGACGAAGACAAACTAATTTCTATCAACGAAAAAATCAGAAAAGCAATTAATAAAAGCGGTGGCGACAAGGTTACAGTGACACTTTACCTACTGACTACAAAGGAACAAATTACCGAAAAAGAAATTTTAGAAACATTCAAAGAAGAAGGAGTTCTGAAAGCCTTCAAAAAGTTGACTAACGAAGAACAAAAAGAAATTATTGGAAAAATTGCTTCTACCAAATCGGAAGACAAACAAATTAAAGTGATTTTGAAATTTATTGACCAATTAAGTAAAAGCAATGATTAAGCAGACTTCACTTGACTTCCTTTCAAATCTTAAACTAAATAATTCAAGAGAATGGTTTGAGCAAAATAGGGACTTGTACGAAAATTACAGAATTGACATACTTCAATTGACTGAAAATCTTTTGAAAGAATTATCCAAGATTGATAACGCAATTTTACAAGCCAACTTAGACCCTAAAAAGTGCTTGACGAGAGTAAACCGAGATTTAAGGTTTTCAAAAGATAAGACACCTTACAAAAATTATGTCTTAATAGTTTTTAACAAGAATTACCCACAGCCAAACAAGGCAGGATATTTTATTCATATAGAACCAGAAAATTGTTCGGTTGGTGGTGGAGTTTGGCAAACAACGCCTGAGTATTTGAAAAAAATTCGTCAAGAAATTGATTATTCATTCACGGACTTCAACAAAATCATAACCACATCTGAATTTCAAAAAACATTTCCAAACGGAATACAAGGTGTTGGAAAACTTAAAAAAATGCCAGTTGGCTATAACGAGACTAATCCGGCAAGCGAACTTCTGAAAATGAAAGGATTTTGCACAAAAGAACCGCTTAATGACAAGGTATTAACAAGTAAAGACTGTATTAAAACTGTAATGGACTTTTTCAAAACATCAAAACCAATTATTGACTACATAAACAAAGCAATTGAGTATGACGAGTAAAAAAGCCCGAACCGCTAACATCGTATATAAAACATTTGGCAGTTAGTGCGTTATCGAACGTTTCAGCCCGTATCAAACGTAGTTTTAACTTGACAGGAAAGTGCTTCGAAATGCCAAACGTTTCATATACGTAACCGTTAGGTGCAAGCTTAGACAAACAAACATAGACTAATCAATAATTAAAAAACATAAAATATGGAATGGATTTTTGACGGAATAGGGACCGCAATAATAACGCTAATAGTTGGCCTTCTAACTGGCGGTGCAGTGGGATATAAAATTGGCATTAACAAGAACACAGTCAAACAAAAGCAAAAGGCTGGCGATAATTCTTCACAAATTCAAATTGGGAGAGACAGTAATGGCAAGTAAACAAATCCAAGAAGCTGGTGACAATTCTCAGCAATTGCAAGCGAACAATATGATTGTCAA
>SAAW01000087.1 GCA_009929275.1 Clostridia bacterium | reverse complement strand
CAACGGAGTAAATCCAAAGGGTTTTTCAAGTTAATTTATAGCTTCTTTTTAATACCCCTTATAGCGTGTTGTAATGTACTTTTTGAATTTCCGCATAGGAAAACGTTACCCTTTTTTGCCTTGATGTAAGCGTACCCCTTATAGCGTGTTATATAGTGCATTTTCATTTTGCACTATATACTTGACTATGCAGTGCATTTTAGCTATGATTTTGAGCATGAACACAAATCACGCAATCGAATACTTTACACTGTTGCTAAAGGGAGAGGATCTACTCGGCATACTTGACGAGAACTTACCTACACCCAACAAGATACAGCTCATGCGTGGTTTAGTGCCTAAATTTGCCATCATGTACCACATTGCAGGGTACACAGGCACAAAGAAGTCAAGAGCGTTTTTTAACGATATTGTGGCTCGTTTCTGTTTGACTCTTCCAGTACAGGAACGATTACCCTATGAGCTTAACACCGAATACCAAACAGAACGTATCTATCACCTCAAAGAGTTTCAATCCCTAAAGTCCTTAAAAACGCACTTTGGAGCGATTAACTACACCCCTAAAAATAACGATTTAATATTTTGGTCTTTAAAGGTCTATATTGAGCAAAACATCATCTCTTTAGGTGGTTTTGTACCGTATCAAACCGTTGAAATATGGGCGTTTGGTATGTTTGAGCATAAAGCCAAAGACAAGAGCACTTTAAAGGCAAAATGTCGTAGCGTTTGGAATTGGTATAACGACAGAGAGTGGTCTCTATCACTTTTTAGCAGAGAGAAGAAAAACAAGGAAGAAATAATGGCAACTAGATTGGAACACATCAAAAAAGTACATACGGAGAGAGAAGAAACCACACGTAAAAAAATTATGAATATTTGCTCTGGAATGTTTGCCGATGATTATAAAAAAAAGAATGGTGCGTGGAATTTTGGCAAGATAGCAGAAGATTTAAAAATGAGTCGAAATACCGTTTCAAAATATCTCAAGGAGTTAAATTTCTAAAACTGTTTTTTAAATTTAAAAAAATGGAAAAAAATGGAAAAAAATAGAATTAAAAATTATAGAGATAAAAAAATAAAAGAAGGGTATTCTCAAATAAATATTTATTTAAAAAATGAGGATATTCAAAAAATAAAAAAAATAAAAGAAATAACCAAAAAAAACTATTCAGAAATATTTGAAATGATGTTAAAAAAAATAAACGTTTCTAGTAACACAAAAAAAACAAAACCACGTAAATATGGGGGTTTCAGAAGCACTTGAAAAAGTGGGCGAACTTTTATTAGTAATGACACAAGAGCGAGAGCACACGAAAGAAAGCGCGCAAGCGCGTTTCTTCGTGGCCTCGCACAAAATAAAATGCACAATTATTCCACTTTTTAACCACAAAATGCACAATTATTTCTCATAACGATATTTTAAACCCTAGCGCACTATCGTTTGTGGCTTAAAGCTTTTGCTTCGCAACTCTGCTTTAACCTTAAGTATAAGTGGCACGTCAACGGAGTAAATCCAAAGGGTTTTTCAAGTTAATTTATAGCTTCTTTTTAATACCCCTTATAGCGTGTTGTAATGTACTTTTTGAATTTCCGCATAGG
>SAAW01000086.1 GCA_009929275.1 Clostridia bacterium | reverse complement strand
GGCCTCTCAAGGTTGAGATTGAAGAAAAACCAGTAATTTTGTCAAATCCAAATGCAAAAAAGATGTTTGAAAAAATGAAGAGGGCAGGATGATGAAAAAACAAAAATCAGTCAAATATATCTATCAAGATGTTAGATTTAGGATTATTGAGCGAAGTGGTCATTGGAATTTGGATTTTTTCATCGATAACAAGCGACAACGAAGAAGTACTTCATTAAAAGCAAATAGCGATAATTTGCTTATCATCAAAAAAGAGATTATTCCAGAACTGATGCTTGGACTTACAGGTGCAAATATAGCCTTAGAAGAGGAGTTTGATGATCCAAAAGATATGACCGTAGAAGAATTTGGAATAAAAAGTATCAATTCTAATAAGCCAAACATCAAACCTCATGTATATGAGCGAAAAATGGCAGCTTTTAAAAACTATGTGGTTCCATATTTTGGAAAAACTAAAATAAGTGCCATAAAGCCTATGGATATACAAGATTGGCAAAATAGATTACTTACTACTCTTACACCATCAAGTGCTCAAAAGTATCGTTCAATCTTTTACAACATCTTACAAGATGCCTTTATCAATGAGATAATCGTTAAAAATCCTATGCAGTTGGTAAAAGCACCAAAACAAAAATCAAAGCAAAACACTTTATTTGATGAAGAAGAGGATGTGATGCCTTTTAATAATGCAGAGATTAAACTTATTTTAGAAGATAAACAACTTTTTGAACACAATAAAAACTTTTATAAATTGATGCTTTTTACAGGAATGAGACCAGGTGAAGCCGTTGCTCTTAGATGGCAAGATATACTTTTTGATAAAAAGCAAATCAAAATAATGCAAACAAGAGTTGCAGGAAAAGATGGCACTCCAAAAACAATGTCATCTATGCGATATGTGGATATATTGCCTCAAACTTTAGAAGTATTACAAAGTCAACAAAAGCTCACTGGAGATAAAGAGTATCTATTTTATACAAGAAGTGGCAAAAGATATTTTTCTCACGATACTCTTGCTGCTTCATTTAAAAGATTGCTCACTCGAAACAAAATCAAAGAGAGAGTTCTGTATAATCTTAGACATACATTTGCTTCACAGATGATAAGTCAAGGTGTTGATATAGTTTGGGTATCAAAAACATTAGGTCATAAAGATGTTTCAATTACACTTTCAACATACACAAAATTTATCCAAGAAGATGAAGCAACAAGGTTTCAGAAATTAGAGAAATTTGGCACAATTTTTGACACATTGGCTAACTCTTAGCTGTCAAAGTGCCTTAATATAGGGGTTTAAAAGGTGCAAATTAGAGTTTATTACGAAGACACCGACACGGGCGGGGTTGTGTATCATTCCAATTATCTTAATTTTTGCGAAAGAGCTAGAAGTGAGGCGTTTTTTAGGCTTGGCATGTCGCCGGAGCTCACAAGCGGGCATTTTGTTGCAAAGCGTATCGAGGCGGATTATATTGCAAGTGCGAAGCTTGGGGATTTGTTGGAGGTACGTACGGAGCTTTTAGATATGAAGGGGGCTTCTTTTGTGCTAAAACAAACGATAACCAAAGAGGAAAAAAAGATTTTTGAACTTGTTATTTCGCTTGTGTATATAGA
>SAAW01000085.1 GCA_009929275.1 Clostridia bacterium | reverse complement strand
ATGTAATGTATTCAGATACCTCCATTACTCCTAAGTTAATAGTTTTGAAGCCTGCTGACGATTTGACTTTAACAGTAATATTATTTATAAAATTTTCTTTTCCAAATACATCATCCATCAGAACTTTCAAATACGCTTGTTCATTATCATCACATTGCACAAAAATCACCCCATCTTCTCTCAATAATTGCCTTGCTACTTCCAATCGATTTTTCATAAAAGTTAGCCAAGTGCTGTGGTTAAAAGAGTCGTTGTATTTAAAACCATCATTTCCAGTATTATATGGAGGATCAATGTAAATGAGTTTTATTCTTCCTGAAAATTCTTTTTTGAGGGTGTGTAGAGCTAAAAGGTTGTTGCCTTTTATAATGAGGTTGTCGGTTATGGTGTTTTCGGGTAGTCCTCTTTGCTTGTTAAGTTCGGCATCTCGGTTAAAATGTTCAAATGCTTTTTCTCCATTTGCATCATAAAGTTTTGCATTGGTTAAAACTTTTGGTTCTAAAAGTTGAGTTATTTCGTCTTGTGCGAGTATTTCGTTAAAAAATATTTCTTCACGTTTTTGTTCCTCTCGGCTTTGTCCGCCTTCTAAAATACAGTCTTTAAATGGCCAAACTAAAGCTACTTCGTTGCGTTGTTTAAGAAATTTGCCGTCAATAGTAAGTCCAACTTTGTTTTTGTATTGAGTGTAACTATCGTTGAGATAGTTTTTTTGTTCCAAAAATTGTAAAAACAAGTTTTGTTTAAAAACCAATGTACCGTTCACATCTACAAAAAAGATTTTTTTTACTTCTTCATTTTTTAGAAGTAAAGCAATTAACTCTTCGTCATAATTTTGGGCTTTGTTTATCACAACCCATTTAAGCAATTCTCCATCATCACTTTTGTAATTGCCTTCTGTTTTTAGATGTTGTTCGAGTATATCGTATAATTTCATTTTTTCAAATTTATTAGAAATGCAAATTTAGTCAATTTTATTAGTTTGTCTTGAGCGTTGGGGCAAAAATAAATGTGGTGCTTTGCGTTTGGTTTAGCGTTTGAAAAGCACCTCTTTTATTTTTGCTAAGCGTTGGCATTTTGTCTGTCGTGTTAGTTTCTGCGGTGTCGTTTTTTTTACTCTTGCTGGTAACGTATTATTTACGTAACTACCCATTTAAAACATTCGTATATGAAACGCAATTGGTTTTCAAAAGTACTAATTAAAAAATTATAATAAAAATTTAGTACTAAAAAGTTGTAAACATCTTATTGGCGTATAAAAAAGCGAACATTACGCTTGAATTGTGATAATCTCTTTTAAATCCGTTGTGTAACGAGGCGATAATTTCTCTTGTTTCATCTTCCAGACCCGTTTAGGGTCCTGGGATGCCAGGCGTATTTTCTGTTGTCCGAATTGGGCATTGATTTTGTCAATGGCTTTCATGAGGGGAATTTGCCGTACATCGCGGCTATCGAATAGTTTCGGTTGCACTTCGTTTTCAGGAACAAAGTCCTGCACCACCACCCCTGCTTTTTTATAGCTATAGCCTGGTTGGTAGATTTGTTTAAGGGCTTTGAGGGCGAAATCAACTATCTCCAATGTGGAACTCGTATAAAACGGCATTTTAACAGCCAAATTACGGCTGT
>SAAW01000084.1 GCA_009929275.1 Clostridia bacterium | reverse complement strand
GGCAAGCACCTAATGAACGGCCGAGAAAATATTGGCAAAATCATCGCCTTCATCGTAGTTTTTGTGGTGGTAGCCAAGGTAACCGATTGGGTCTTTATTTGGATTGAAAAATTATTTAATTTGGTTTCCTTTATTCCATTCACCAAGTTTATTAATCGTTTATTGGGAGGAATCTTGGGGCTTTTGGAAGGTAGTTTATTCTTGGGTATTATTATTTTTGTTTCTTCTCGTTATGCAATTATCGGTTCCTTGTTCGGCAATCAATTAATTAATTCCCAGACAGCGCCTTATTTGTTAAAAACAGTAGATATTGTGATGCCAGTTTTGCCGGAAGCCTTGAAGGCCTTGCAGTCTATTTTATGAGATACCAGAAAATTAATCTAAAGAATCCAGAAAAAAAGATTTTGCAAGAAATTGTTGTTTGCTTGAAAAAAGAAAAAGTTGTTGCTTTGCCAACTGACACCATCTATGGCTTGAGCTGTCTGGCAACTTCCAGTGAAGCAATCAAAAAAATTGCCGCCATCAAAGGACGTCCTCCGGATAAAGAAAAACCATTTTTGATTTTGGTGTCTTCAGTGGCGCAAGCAAAAAAATTTGTTCACCTAAATAATCTGCAAAATCAAGCTTGGAAAAATTTACGAGAAAAAAAATCAGTGACGGTTATTTTGCCGGCAAAAGATGGTTTGGCGAAAGAATTGATCAACAAAACTGGAGGAATTGGCCTCCGTTTGCCAGCTAGTGATTTTTTGCGTAAAATAATAAGATTAAGTGATTGCCCCTTAGTGTCAACTAGTTTCAATATTCATCAAGAAGAAGTTTTTTCAGAAATGTCCGAAGCAGCAATTTTTTTTCAAAAACGCAGCCAGCGTCCCGATTTGATTATTGATGGCGGTCGTCCGAAAAAAAACAAAGCTTCGATGTTGGTTGATTTGTGTGGAGAGAAAAAAAATATTTTAAGAAAATAAATTTTGAAAATATGAAATATAAAAAAATAATTACGGTTGCTGTTGCTTTGTCCTTTTCTGGTTTGTCTTTCTTCGGCGGGTTCTATTCTGGCAAGAGCGTGCAAAAAAATACTTGTTTTGCCAGCCAGGATTTTGTTTATTTGAATAGTGCAGAAAGCAAGATTGCTTCTTCAAGTGAGGCAACAACAACCAAGCTGGAAGATATTGATCTTTCTCTTTATGGTCAAGTCTGGTCAGTTTTGAGTCGCGATTTTGTTAACAAAGACAAACTAGATGCACAAAAAATGTTTTATGGTTCTTTGCGCGGCCTAGTTTCTTCAATGGACGATCCTTATTCAGTTTTTATGGATCCAACGGAAACTGAAGCTTTTATTGATGATATGGCAGGAACTTTTGAGGGGATTGGCGCCGAAGTAGCTCTGAAAAATAATTTCATCACTATCGTGGCTCCCTTGGACGGCATGCCGGCCCAAAAAGCTGGTTTGAAAGCTGGTGACAAGATTCTTTCCGTAAACAGCACTTCCACCGAAGGTCTTTCCACTGATGCCACAGTTCGCATGATTCGCGGACCAAAAGGCACCAAAGTAAAGTTATTAATCATGCGCGATGGATTCACTGAGGCCAAAACTTTTGAAATCACCAGAGATGTTATTAATGTTAAGAG
>SAAW01000083.1 GCA_009929275.1 Clostridia bacterium | reverse complement strand
TTTTGTAAAGTAAATTGCAATATATCCAATATTATATTTTTAAAGGTTTTTCTTCTGTTATATTTTTTATGGGTATAGCGTTTTACTTTACAATTGAGTCTTTTTTTGCGAACGCGTTCCTATCAATGTCTAATATTCTAAATCAATATTATTTTATTGTCAAGTAAAAATGATTAGTTATTTTTTATTAATTTCATTTTTATTGCGTATCTATATGTATAAATTAGTATTTACCATTTTTTTGCAAGTTCAATGTTAGGCAGTTGCAATTTTGTATTTTTAAAATTATTGCAAAAAAGCCTTGACATTTCTTTTGTTTGCAATTATACTGTGTTTATAAACAGCAAAGGCGCTGCGGAATAACACCCGCAGTGTCTTTTTTTATATTTATCGAAAATCACCAGTTATTATCTGACTTCTCTTTAATATTTGTTTTTACACACAAAATATTTTTATGTCGTTATAATTCGGTGATTTTCGATAAGTTTTAAAAAAAGTCAATGTCTTTCTGTATATTGCAAAACTTAGGAGGAAAATAAAATGGAAAATAATTTTATAAATGTACCCGAGATTTTTGGCAGTATGGTATTTAACGACAGCGTAATGAAAGAAAAATTACCTAAAGAAATCTATAACGCCATTCAAAAATCAATTAAAGAGGGCGAGCGTTTAGATAAAAAAGTTGCTAACGCCGTTGCCAGTGCTATGAAAAACTGGGCAGTTGAAAAAGGTGTTACTCACTTTACGCACTGGTTCCAACCTATGACAGGAATCACAGCAGAGAAACACGACAGCTTTATATCTCCTGCTCCTGACGGAAATGTTATCATGGAGTTTTCTGGCAAAGAGCTTATAAAGAGTGAGCCTGATGCTTCCAGTTTTCCTTCAGGCGGTTTACGTGCCACATTTGAGGCAAGAGGTTACACAGCATGGGATCCAACTTCATATGCATTTATTAAAGATGATACTCTTTGCATCCCTTCTGTATTTTGCTCATATGGCGGACAGATTCTAGATAAAAAGACTCCATTGCTCCGTTCTATCGAAGCACTTGATAAACATGCAATGCGTATTATTAAGCTTTTTGACAATCCTACAAAGGCAAATCATGTTCTTGCAACAGTTGGTGCAGAGCAAGAATATTTCCTTATCGATAAAGAACTTTTCAATCAGCGTGAAGATCTTATCGTCTGCGGTAGAACTTTGTTTGGTTCAAAACCACCAAAGGGTCAAGAAATGGAAGACCATTATTTTGGAACTATCAAACCACGAGTTTTATCTTTTATGAAAGATCTTGACATTGAACTTTGGAAACTTGGTATCCTTTCCAAAACCAAGCATAACGAAGTTGCTCCATCACAACACGAACTTGCTCCAATATATACTTCCACAAACACTGCAACTGACCACAATCAGCTAACAATGGAGACCATGAAAAAGGTTGCAACAAAACACGGTCTTGCTTGCCTTCTTCACGAAAAACCATTTGCAGGCGTTAACGGAAGCGGCAAACACAACAACTGGTCTATCAGCACAGACACAGGAATAAATCTCTTTGACCCAACTGATTCACCAAAAGAAAACCCACAGTTCCTTTTATTCCTTGCTGCTGTTGTTAAAGGTGTTGACG
>SAAW01000010.1 GCA_009929275.1 Clostridia bacterium | reverse complement strand
ATGTGTTTCATCATAAAAATCAACAAGGCAAAATTTATCATAATATTTATTTAAAAATTTATAATCATTATAATTCTGATTTTTTTTAAGAAACACTTTACTTAATATTTCACTACTATATTGTGTGATTTCTAGTAAAATAATACAATATTCTTCAACCATTCCTATATTTGATACACCTTTAAAAATGCCCAATCCATCCGAAGGGAATTTATAAGAAAATGATTCTCTATAATCTCTTAGTGATAAAAAATCTCTTTTGAAATTTGTAGAGAATTCTTTATTTAATAATTGTGCATAACTCGCACTAGAATTAATTATTTTTGAATGGCTATTTTTTAACATTTCGCCATTATTCCAGTTTTCATTAGGGTTTAAAGAAAGGAATGCCCTTGAAGAATTTAATAGAGAATAATAAAGTAAATATGGTTCCACAACTTTTAGATTTTTGTCCATTGAGTAATATAATGAACTCAACATTATTGTTGCTGATAGACACATTTTTATAGAAAAATATGTTCTTGCCTTCCACTCAGAATATGTTTCATCATTCCAAATAATCTTTTGAAATTGTTCTTGAATTGAGGTTTTAAACTTATTAAGTTCGTTTGTAGAAAACTTGCTAAAAAGCTTTCTATACTCATAATTAGGAAATAATAAGCTACTAGTTTCTGATGAATTATTCATTTTTACAACTCCTTCAATATGATGAAAATTATCTGTGATTAAATGTATTCTTCTTTAAATTTTTATCTTTTATAACGCTTTATTTATTATAGCTTGAAAATGCATGCTAAATCAATATTTTTATGCCAACTAGTGAGATGAATAGTTAAAATTTCCATATTTTATTAATTATTGCACCAAGCAGGAAAAGGAGTGCAACAAAATGAATTTTGGCGGGCTGTAAGTGGCTAAATTAAGGCACTTTTACTGAAACAGCCACTTTACCCACTGAAACAAAATAAAACTTTTTATTGCACCCCACTTTTTACGGCAAGACGGGAAACCCGCTTCCAATTTATAAGGTTTTAATCAAAAATATCATTGCCTCTCTTTTTGAGATAAAAGAAAAACTAACCCTAGTGGTTTACAAAAACCACTATACTGAAAAACATGTTAAATTTTATGTAAGGGGGTTTACAAAAACGAGTGTTTTTGGGAAATTTGCAAAAAAGTTTTAAAAAGTTTAAAACCTTTATAAATAAAGGGTTTTGAGAGGTTAAGTAAAAAAGTAAAAGGCCAAAAACAATCATTTTTACTTGAAATTATGTCAAAAGGGGGTTTACTAAAAGCACTATTATAGAAGGGGAAAATGTGTTTTTGTGCTATGAAAGGTTGTTTTATGTTTAATGATTTCGCAGTTAATTGCCTTAAAAAGAGTTTACAAAAACCACTATTATAGAGGGACATAAAAGAGTTAGAGATATAAAAATTTAAAAAATGAGGAGGTATTAGTAAAACAAAACACAACAATTGAAAGAGAGATCATTATTTGAACGAGATAACTGATGGAGATAAAACTAGAATTGAAAAGGAAAAAAATAATGATAAGTAAAAAAAATATTAATGCTCGCAAAGAAAATCTTCTCACTCTTGAACAAGTGAAGAAGTTTTTAAAGTTTACAAAAGACACAAAGTATGAAATATACATTAAACTCATTTTGGCATATCAGTTTTCTAAATTGGAACTAATGAGTTTAGAATGGCAAGATGTTGATTTTGAGAATGATAGAATTGAAATACATCCAATTTCATACACAGTGACAAATAAGTTTTATTACAGCTGGTACATTGAAAAATTGACTGAGTTTAAAAGAACCTTTCCTCTTTTGCCACACATTAAAAAACTGCTTTTAGAACTGAAAGAACAACAAGAACTAGACTTTGAAAAGCATGGCGACGATAGTAACATAAACTATGTTTGTTTAAAGAAAGATGGTTCAAGAATGAATGTAAACACACTAAGCAGAAACATAAGATATCTCTGCAGAGATAATGATTTACCTGAGGTGCTGGTTTCAGGGCTTAGATTAAGCCTAGAAGGCTTCATTTGCAACCAGTCGAGAGATTATGACTACTACCGAGCTTGGACGAGATTTGACCACAAATTCAACAAACCAAAAAATACTTACAATAACTATAATTTGTTTAAAAACAAGAGGTTTTTAACTGCACTTAATAATTTGCTTGATTGTAGTCAGATGGATCGAAAATCTAAGTCTGAGATGGAAATGTGAGGTGGGGCATGACGAATATAAATGAAATGACAAACTTCATGTTTAAAGAATATCCTGACTGTGTGAGTGTGCAGGAACTTGCAAAGATGCTTGGAATAAAAAGAACAAAGACTTATGAGTTATTAAAGAGTGGGATGATTAAATCTATCAAAATAGGAAAGGATTACAAAATTTCAAAACTGAATGTGATTGCTTATATTTACGGAGGCGACCAGTTATGACGGGAAGATTGAAAGTTAAAAACGGTTTATTCTATGCAGTTGTAAATTATAAGGACGAATTTGGAAGATATAAACAAAAGTGGATTCCAACAGGGTTAAGTGAAAGAGGTAATAAAAAAGAGGCGCAACTTTTTTTGCAAAAAGAACTAGAAACCTATAAACCAATTGAAAGTATTCAAAAGAATGAAAAGCCTAAAACAAGTAATGATATTATTTTTGTGGACTATATCAAAAGTTATATTGATGCAAAAAAAGAAGAGCTTTCACCACCTGCTTATCACTCTTATATATCTTGTCACAAAATAATGAAATTGTATTTCGGGAAAAAGCAAAAACTAAAAGATATTACATATCAACACATACTAAGCTACTATGATTATCTTAAGAAAGAGCGAGGCAATAAAAACATTACAGTAAAGCATCATGCAATTATTTTATCTCCAGCACTAAGACAGGCATATAGAGATGATTTGATATCAAAAAATCCTTATGAGTTTATGCCGAAGATAAAGAAAGAAAAATCTAAAATGAGTTATTATAACAAGAAAGAACTAGATGAGCTGTTTAAAATAACCGACAAAACGGCAATCGGTTTAATTGTGCGAATGGCCGCTTATTATGGCTTAAGAAGAAGTGAATTGATGGGGATTAAATGGAGTGCAATAGATTTTGAAAATAAGATTATTTCAATAAGCCATAAAATTTTAACGGTTGAGGGAAGAGTATATTTATCCGACACATTGAAAACGGCATCAAGTCATAGAAAGCTTCCGTTGTTGCCAGAAACTGAAAAATTACTGATTGAAAGAAAAGAAGAGATTGAAGATAACAAACTTATGTATGGCAGAAGTTATAACAAAAAATACTTAGACTATGTTTTTGTAGATGATATTGGCGACATCATTAACCCTGATTATGTCTCAAATAAATTTAGAGAACTTTTAAGGGCAAATGGTCTTAAGCACATTCGCTTTCATGACCTAAGGCATTCGTGCGCAAGTTTGCTTGTGGCTAGTGGTGTTCCCATGAAAAATATTCAAGAGTGGTTAGGGCATTCAAATTTTAGCACAACGGCAGACATATATTCTCATCTTGATTTCTCAGCCAAAATAGAATCTGCAAACATAATAAGTTCTATGCTAAGTGAAAAAGATGAAAAGCAAATGATAGACGATGAAATTAAAGAGTTGGAAAGATTGCTTGCAGAAAAACGGAAGAAAAGAATGCAAGATGAGTCTGAAATGTAAGGAAAAAGGCAAGATTTTGAAATCTTGCCTTTTTTAATGTTTGCAGATTTTTTGCAAAAATCACCAAAAAATAATAGGCGTAAACATACGATAAAATACGGCACTCTTGCAAAAATTCGTGACAAATTCGTGACAAATTCGTGACAAACGCACTTTTTTGAACATTTTGGTCAAAATTGATGTATTTTTATCTATGAAAAATTGTAACCAAAAACAAGCAAAAAACCGTTTTAGGGGTTCGAATTTTTGGCAATAAAATAAAAAAGTAGCGACCTGTAAAAATAAGACAACACGACGTGTTGTCTTGGCGTTCGCCTAATTTATAATTAGGCTCGGCAACTGCTACAATACCCATAATATAAGAACCTCGCAATGCGAGAACCTTGGCGTTCAAAGGGCTTTAGCCCTTTTCGGCAAAAGGCTTTCTGGTGCGCCATACATGATTTGAACACGTAACCCTCAGTTCCGAAGACTGATGCTCTATCCAATTGAGCTAATGGCGCATATTAAGTTTTTTTTAGCCGTGTTTTTTGAACCCCCGAAGAGTGGTTCCGAAGACCGATGCTCTATACAATTGAGCTAGTGACGCATATGAATAACTTTAAACCTTAGCAAGCGTTTTTTGAAATAGAATTACGCTTCACAACCGCTATGTTTAACAAAAATCATTCTACTACTTTTTTTATCTTACTGCAAGAAAAAATGTTTAAAGATAATTTTATCTTTGTTTTTATGCTAATAAAATAAAAGCATTTGATTTTCTTATCTCTTTGAAATATACTAGAAATGTTCAAATTCTATTTTGAGGAAATTTTTATGACTTTTTTAGATGATTCTTTAACAATTTATAACAAAAAATATGCGAAAAAAACTAGTTCCTATCAAAAAGTATTTTTTGTTATTTTTGCAATTTTAACTTTATATATTTATTCTTGTCTGCTTTTTTACAGCATTTTCTATCAAGTTCAAGTCATTGGACAATCTATGAAACCCACTTTTAATTCTGCTCTCGAAGAGGGGATTAATGGCGAAAATTCAATCTACAAGGACATTGTTATCGTCAATCGCTATGAAACGGGCTCAAACGGCGACATAATTTTAATCCAAAAAGAAGATGAAGTTATTATCAAAAGAATTATTGCCAAAGCGGGGCAAACTCTTACTTTGAAAAGAGACTCCAGCGACACTTATTATCACTTCTATTTGAACGGGGTGAAGATTGACGAGAGTTATCTTGGCGAAAACTACAAAGATATGAATTTTGTTTATTATACTAAATTTAGAGATAATATCTATTACACTGTTACAACTGAAATGAAGGACGGCTTTGAACAAGCAACACTCGTGATCCCACAAAATTGCGTGTTCGCCCTTGGGGACAATCGTGGCAACAGTTCAGATAGCACAGTTTATGGGGCTTTTAATATTTCGCAAATTGTTGGAAAAGTTGCTTTTTACTATGGATATAATCAAACTTTAGGGGGCTTTTTGTGGGAACAATTCACCTCAATTTTTGATTAGAATTTCATTTTATTTTCTTAAAAAAATATAAATTTAATCGAAAAATATATTAAAAAACACCATAAAATTAGGTGTTTTTTTTCTTATTTTTTATTGTATGAAGATTTCTACTTTTTATCTTTAACTATAACCGTTCCGTCGGTTTTAATCTCAACCATGTCGCCTGTTTGAACTGACATAAGAAAATCTTCGCCTAGTCTGTCAACTGCAACCATTTTGTTTTTCTCCCAATTTTTTGCAAGCACAACCCCTGCAGCAGCAAGGCTATCAATACTCTCTGAAAACAACATTGCACTTGGATTAATTCCCATTGAACAAATGGCTTGAAGCACCATTCCACCTGTTGTTGAACCAATTGTTTTTGGCAGGCACAAAATCTTTCCTGTGAGAACTTTATTATATATGTCTTTATTATTTTGATCGGAACAAACGACAATTTTCGCATTTTTAAGAGCACTTTTTTGAAAAGTGGCAAGAGTGTTTACTCCTTGCTTTGACACAACTGCTTCCCCCGTTAACTCGCCTGCACAAAGGACTCTTCCTTTAAATGTTTTCATTCTGTTTTCCTCCTGTAATAATTTTTATAATGTCGTCATCTTTAAAATACCTTGAAGAAGAATAGGTTCGAAGTTTATTTGAAGAGGTGATGATTTCTTTCTTTCCTGCAAGCGGATTGTTTGTATACATAAGTGGACAAATACTGCTTATTTTCACTCCCGTTGCAATCAATTTTTTATAATTTTCTGTTTCTGCAAAAATCTTTGCAACTTGCGGACTTGTCGTCAAAATGGTGCGGACTTTAATCTTTTTCAAGTTGTTTTTTTCAAGGTTAGAAACAATTTTCTCTGTCCAATCATTTAGTTGAGAAAGTGTTAGGTGCGGACAACCAATAAAGCAAAGTTTTGGCTTTGCTTGTTTATTTTTCCACAAAATTGGATAACTTTTATAGACTTCTTCAAGCGTTTCGTCTGTTATAACATATTTTTTTGCACTATCTTTTATGAGCATTCTGCCCAATTTGACTGCCTCTGGGGTTAAGTTTTCAATGTGAAAAAGTCCCACAGAACCATTTGACGCTGTGGCTGCACCAAAATCTTTGAGATATGCTTTCACTTCATCATTAAGGTTTGTTCCTAAAAATTTGTCTAGCCCCACAACATATGGGACATCTTCCATAACTTTCATTCCAATGGCACTGCCAAGAATTTGTGCTTCGGGAAGTTTTGTTGTGTTTATTTCAACAATGTAATCTGCTTTTCTGCCTTCATCTGTCAAAAATCCAAACTCTGGGACTTTGCCTAAAATGGCGTAAAAAAGGTCTAGCACACCGCTGTTTCTATTGCACCTTGCACCCAAAACTGAATTTGCATAGACAACTGCCGAACTTTCCGCCCAACCTAAAATGTCGCCCTCTTTTGGAGTGTTTCCCACTTCTTTAAGGTATGATGTGCAAGTGAAACTGTCTTTATCTCTTAGCCCCAACTTTTGAAGTTGTTCTTCATAAAATTTTTGCTTACTATACATTATTTTGCTAAAAATTAACTTATTCAAAAGCCCGCATTTCACATTTTTATAATCAATGGGTCTTGGGTCCATTGTAAAAGGCTCTTTTGTTTTAATGCCAGCGGAAATGATTTCTTCATTAATCCTATAAATTGGCTTTAAAAGTCCCAACCCAAAAGATGTGACAAAGTGACTGCCATGAGTGGTGGGGACAAGTCTTTTCGCATCAAAAATGTCACCAAACTCAACAACTGTTCTCATAATTTTCGCAAGAGTTTCGCCCTTTTGCCCATCATAAATTTCTTGTTCTTCCTTGGTTAATTTCATTTTTTATTCTCCCATTAAATCTTTTCTGCCACTTCCCAAGCGCGCCAAACAACTGTGCGAAGATTGCCCACATGGCTTGCATCTCCCACAAGATGAATGTTCTTTGACTTTTGAAACACTGGTGCAGGTGTGTAGCCAACTGACATTATGATACTGTCGGCTTTCACCTTTGATTCTTCCCCATTTCTGCCCAAAATGTGGACAACTCCGTTTGAAAATTTAACGACACTGGACTCCAAGTGAACGTCCACTTTATTAGTTTTAAAATAATCTCTTAGATAGGAAGAATTTGCAAGACAAACTCCTTTGACAGCAATTAAGTCATTTTTAATCTCCACAATAATTGGAGTTTTTCCATTTTTGTGCAAGTCATAAGCAATCTCGCAACCTGTGAGCCCACCGCCAATGATGACAACTCTTTCGCCCACTTCAACACCTTTCAAATAGTCTAGTGCGTCAATGGCTTTGTCACTGCCCTCAAAACGCAAAATGCGAGGAGTTGAGCCTGTGGCAACAACAATTTCATCGGCGTCAAGAGAAGAGAGGTCTTTTATTTCAGTGTTAAACTTTACTTCAATTTTTAACTTTTTAACTTGATTAACATACCATTTGAGGAGCATTCTGTCATATTCTTTAAAATCAAGAACAGATGCTGGCAGAAACACTCCACCCAATTTGTCTGTTTTTTCATAAATTGTGACTTTATGTCCACGCATTGTAGCAATCCTTGCCGTTTCCATTCCTCCAACTCCACCGCCAATCACTGCAACTTTCTTAATCTTTTTGGCTGGAATAATCTTGAATTTCCCGTCGTTCATCATTTCCGGATTTATGGCACATCTGCACATATGCATTGTGTCGTCAAAATCTTGCAAATTGGCAACTCCTTTGTAGTGCGCCATATTAAAACAACCATTGTGACAACAAATGCAAGGTTGAATGTCTTCTTCTTTCCCATTTTTCAGTTTTGTCACCCAAGCAGGGTCCACCAAAAATTGTCGTCCCACACCCATTGCGTCAATTCCCTTGTTTTCAATTGATTTGTCCGCAACATCAGGAGTCATTCTGCCTGCACACACGACAGGAATGTCCACGAATTTTTTGATATGCTCCACATCTTCAAGGTTGCAATTTGTTGGCATATATGCTGGTGGGTGAGCCCAATACCAAGCGTCATATGTTCCATTATCACAATTTAGCATATCATAGCCTGCGTCTTGCAGATATTTCGCTGCCTTTTCACTTTCTTTCATATCTCTGCCTGCTTCCACAAAATCTTCGCCCGGCAGTGCACCCTCATCGAAGCCTTTTGTTTTGCTGACAACACTATATCTAACAGAAACAGGAAAATCTTTTCCACACTGTTTTTTGATCTCTTTCACAATCTCCACTGGAAAACGATAGCGGTTTTCAAAACTTCCGCCATATTCGTCTGTTCGTTTGTTGGTGTATTCTGTGGTGAATTGGTCAAGAAGATAACCCTCGTGAACTGCGTGAACCTCAATGCCGTCAATGCCTGCTTCCTTGCAAAGTTTTGCAGATTGCCCAAAAGAATAGATAATTTTATCAATCTCTTTTTTTGTGATAGCACGACATTTAATTGTTTCGTCCCACCTTGATGGAAGTTCGCTTGGAGAGGCACTATGATAGGACATATTCATAATTGGTTTTGCAAGAGTGCCCAAAAATTTATTCTTTGCAAGCATTTTCATATTTTCTGGGATTGCAAAAGACCTGCCAAAGCCCGCAGTGAGTTGAATAAACATCTTTGCTCCCGTTTTATGAAATTCAGTCATATATTCTTTTAACTGACTAAATTTCTTTTTGCTCTTATGAAGCCAGTGTCCAAACATCACATCTTTTACTGGTGCAATGCCTGGAATGACAAGCCCAACTTCATTTTTTGCAATTTCAAGGAGCAAGTCTGCTGCTTGTTTGTCAAAATGATTTTTCTCCATCCAGCCAAAAATTGATGTCCCTCCCATTGGGCACAGCACAACTCTGTTCTTAATTTTCAAATTGCCTATTTTCCAAGGTGTGAAAATAGATTTGTATTTATTATTCATATTTCCTCCATTCTTTCCTTTATTTTATATTATTAGCAAAAAATATCAAAACAAATATAAAAAATTAAAACGCTAGCATTTATTTTGTGATTTTTTTTAAAGATGCTAATATATTTTTGTTTATGGAGGGTTTTATGGATTTAAGCGGAAAAAAGGTTTTGGTTGTCACTTCAACTGACAATATGATTTCTCAATTTCTCATTCCTCACATTCAAGATATGCAAAAAATGGGGGCAACTGTGGAGTGCGCTTGCAACGAAACGGATTTTTTCTTTGAAACGCTTAAAAACGAGTATGGCTTCACAATGCACAAACTGGACATTCCAAGAAAGCCTTTGAGTTTTAAACTTTTCAGGGCAAAAGATGAGCTTGTGAAACTTATCAAAAAAAATAAGTATGATTTAATTCACTGCCAACAACCTGTTGGAGGAGTTCTGGCAAGAATGGCGGGGCATCAATGCAAAGTCCCTGTGCTATACATAGCCCACGGATTTCACTTTTTTAAAGGTGCTCCACTTCAAAATAAACTTATCTATAAGACAATTGAAACTGAAATGGCAAAAAAAACTGATGCTCTTGTGACAATGAACGAGGAAGACTTTTCTTCTGCCAAAAAAATGAAGGCGAAAAAAATATATAAAATCAACGGAATTGGCGTGGATCTGGACAAATATAAATTGAACGAGGAACTTGATGAGGTTGCTTTTAGAAAAAGTTTGGGCGTGGAAAAAGATGATTTTCTTATTCTTTCAGTTGCAGAATTCACAATAAATAAAAATATAATATCAATCATAAAAGCAATAGAAGACAATCCAAATAAAAAAATAAAACTTATCTTGTGTGGAAGAGGAGAATTGCAAGAAAGACTAAAAGAATATGTCAATTCTCACAACTTACAAGATAGAGTTCTGTTTTTAGGTTACAGAAACGACATTTCAAACTGCATTCAAGTGTCAAATGCCGTTATCCTTGTTTCTTTCCGTGAAGGGTTGCCAAAATCCTTTTTGGAAGCAATGAGTGTGGGCAAACCTCTTATTGGAAGCGATATCAGAGGTATAAAAGATCTGATTGGAAACAATGAAGGTGGAGTTTTAATTGACCCATATGATGTTGCGACCATAAAAAACGCCATTCAAAAACTTTATGAAGATAAAACTTTATGCAAAAAATTTGGCGAACGCAACAAAGAATTCGTCAAAAATTATTCTATTGATGTGGTGTTAGAGCAAATGAGGGAAATTTATAAAAATATATAGATTTCCAAAGTTTTATTACATTTTATAAAGAGGAATTAGATGTCAATTTCTTTGACATCATCTTCCAAATAAACATTAAATTCATCTTCACTCAAAGAATTGTTGTTGATGATTTTTTCGGTTGGCAAAATTACATAACTGCCCTCTGTTTCAACAAGGATATCTTTTTTCTTTGTCATAAGAACTGTTTTTGCAACAAAAATTCTGCCGTTTCGTTTCAAAAGTTCTCCCACTGCCAAAAGTTCTTCATCATAGGGCACTGGCTTTCGATATTTTATGTTAAGAGTTGCCGTGACTGCCAAAATGTCAGGATTTTTCACCCAAATTGTTCTGCCTCCAAGTTCGTCAAGCAAAGCACATGCCATTCCGCCGTGCACTCTTCCGGGATAACTTTGGTGCTCTTTTTTAAAAGTTAAAATGGAACAAACTGTATCATTTTCCATATTATAAAACTTTGCTTTTAGCCCCAATTGATTTTCAAGACCACAAGTGAGGCACATTTTGCTGTTTGGTTGTTTTGAGATTACTTTCATTCTTCTTTCCTTTTATTCAATTTATCACAAAAAAACTGCTTTGTCCTATTTTTTTGTGGCTTAGTCAAAAAATTTGTTGCAAAAATAAAACACATTTGCTACACTATCATAGTTTATCAAGCGAGTGTGGCGAAATGGTAGACGCGCACGTTTAAGGGGCGTGTGGGAGACCATGTGGGTTCGAGTCCCACCATTCGCACCAAAACATTATGATTAAAGAGATTTAGCATTTTGTCAAAACTGCAAAGTCTCTTTTTTTATGTTTTCATACCCTAATTTATACCCTAATTTTTGCAAATTTTCTTGCAAATTTTCTTGCAAATTTTTATTTTTATTATTTTTTTGTAAAATTTATTGACTATATACAACATTCAATGTTATATTTATTGTAGTAAAACAAATAAACAAACTATTGAAAAAAATTCCGACGTCGGAACAAAAGTGACTTAGGTCTTTTTTCTTATATAGATTGAAAAAAAATCTCGACGTCGATATAAAATTTAATTAGTTTTTTTTTCTTATATAGATTATTGAAAAAAAAATGCGACGTCGCATAAAAAAAGACTTAGGTCTTTTTTTTATAAGTTAAAATTTTCATATATAATTTAATTTTGTCTTTTTCTCCAAAACAAAAAAAATCTTTTTTAAAAAAGTATAAGTCGATGTTGTGATTTTGTGGTAAAAGCAAAATTGCTTACTTGACGCTTTTTCCACATAATCATTCATTGTGATTTAGTAGATTAACCAAAGGTTTATCTACTTAATCATTGGCGGTGCATTAACTGAAAGTTTATACACTGCCAACTTGCAATGAACTTGCAACATTCTTACAGAGACGGGCAAATATAACATAATTTGCAGGCCGGAGGCGAGGCTTGCCCGCCTCGGTCGCAAAGTGTCCTTACTTGACAATAGTAACACTTAACGGAATGAATTTTTTATTTTTATTATTTTTTTATAAAAATTATTGACTATATACCACACTCAATGTTATATTTATTGTAATAAAACAAATAAACAAACTATTGAAAAAAATCTCGACGTCGGAACAAAATTGAGTTAGGTCTTTTTTTTATGAGTGCAAGTGTCCTAAATGGGCACTTTTCTTTTATTTTTAAACTAAATAAAAATATTTTAAAAAACTTGTTGACATTTTGTAGCAACATAATTTATTATAGTAATGTAGCAACAAAAAGGGGGTGAAATATTTGTCTACTACAAAGAAAGGCCGTCCAACTTCAAGTCCAAAAAATACAATGCTAAGAGTTAGAATAGATAATGAGACATTAAACAAACTTGATGATTGCGTTCAAATTGAAAAATCAAACCGCTCTGACATTGTTAGAAAAGGAATAAACAAGTTGCATAACGACATAAAAAAATGAGTTAGTTGCTCGCTTCGAAACAAAACAACTAACCCATTACACACCACAAGCAAAATAACTCACTCGTGATAAATCTATTCTATCATAAAGTGAATTGTTGTTGCAAGTGGAACAACAATTTTTTTATTAAAAGGATAGAAAATTTATGAATGAATATTTAGAAAAGTTTTATAAAAAGTTTAATAGACTCCCAGAAAGTCAAAAAGAGTTTTCACTCTTTATCTTGTGGGGTGCAAAATGACAAACACATTAAAAGAAAATTTAACAAAAAGATTAAACGAGATTTCAACAAGTTTAGATTTAGTTTTGAATGGTCTTGTTTATAGAGATAACAAGACTATATCTTTAAGAGTTAAAAACTATATTATGTCTAGAAAAGTTATGAAAAGAGAACCCGGGTATGTTCTTCGCTTTACATCAAAAAAAGGTTTAGGCATTCATAGTGTTTCTATTTCTGCTAGGACGGAAGAAAAATGTAGAAACAAAGCATATGATTTGTATTTAAAAGGTATGTTGGACTTGTCGTTTTTCTTTTACAAAGAAATGAAAATTCTTATATCTAACATTGAAAAAACAACCTTATTTTTTGATACAAGTTTAAAAGGGGAAAATATATAAATGGATAAATACGACGTTGAAAAAGAAATTTTAAAGATAATTAACAGTTATAAAAATATTTGTTTAGAAAAATGCAACCCTTTTATAAAAAAACAAATATCAGATACTCTTGAATATATGAAAGATTTTGTTCGTGGTTGGTTTTCTGCTGACGAGATAAGACAAATTTCTAAAAAAGATATAACAGTTATCAAGTTCCCTGATTAAAGGTGAATATGAAATCAATAAGAAACATTAAAGTTAGAAAACGAAAAAGTGGTCAATTTGAAATAAGATATATGAAAAATAATAGGCAACACTCTATCTATGGTTCAACAATTTTTAGTTGTCGGCAAAAGTATGCAAAAGTAATTGAACATACAAAAGAGCAACCCAAAAGCAAAACTATGCTATTTATAACCTGGTATGAAAAATATATATCAATCTATAAAAAAAGTTGTTTAAAGAAAAACACTTTAAAAAATTTGAATGGGTTGTTTAGACTTCATATTTTGCCCTATATCGCACAAAGACCACTGAAACGAATAACAAGTCAAGACATACAAGAGATTATCAATAGAATGTCAAAAATACCACGACAAGCAACTATCACATACACTCAACTTAATGCGTGCCTAGAACAAGCATACAAACTAAACTTAATAAGTCACAACCCTTGTTATGCTGTTATCATAAACAAAGACAAAGGGGGCAAAGGCAAAGCATTAACAAAAGAACAAGAAGAAATTTTACTCACTTATTTAAAAAAGCATAACCCACCTATAAAAATTTTAATCTTTTTATATCTTGCAACCGGTATGCGTAGGTCTGAACTCTTAAACATTGAGCAAAGAGATTTAGATTTTAAAAACAATGAGATTGTTGTTAGGGGCGAAAAGACAAAAAATTCATATAGGACAATTCAAGTTAAGTCACAAGTTTTGAGATTATTCCCAGATAAAGAAAAACCTTTCAAAGAGTGGACGCCAAGCAAAGTCAATCATACCTTTAAAACAATTACAAAAAAATTACATTTTAATGGAATAACAATACATAGTTTAAGACACACATTTGCCACTAGATGCATCGAACAAGGCATTGATATGGTAGTTGTTCAAAAATGGTTAGGTCACGCAAGCATTACAATGACAATCGACACATACACTCACATTGAAAAGGACTTTAAACAACAATCAGCAAATAAACTTGAATATGATTTCATACCCTAAAAATACACCCTAAAAAATGCAAACATTTTTGCAAATTTTTAATATTTTTGTCTATATTCCTAGCAATTATCGTCAACTCAAAATATTGCTTATTTTTAAGGGGCGTGTGGGAGACCATGTGGGTTCGAGTCCCACCATTCGCACCAAAAAGAACAGTCGTAAGGCTGTTTTTTTATTGCGAAAAAACAAAAAAAAACTAACCTTTTTTATAAAAATTAAAAATAAATACAATGCTTTCCTTAAAATTGAAGGGGAAGTGGAAGGGAAACTCGTCGAAATGGATTATGCCTGTTTCTTTTTGCTTAAACGCAAAAAGTCACTCGCTTCATCATTTCTCCTCTATCCCACACAAGTTGCCTTGTGTGGGAACCCTATGCAGAGCAAAGTTTATCTTTGCGAACAATGTATCAATTTTGTTGCCACCCCAGAATTAGCGAGTGGCGTGATAGCATTACATAAATTTATTTTGAAAACAGTTTGTTCATATTGTATATTTGAAAAAATAAAATTATTACTAGCGGAGCGAGTCCCACCATTCGCACTAAGCAAACATAAATTAAGCCCACAAGAGTTATCTTTGTCTACAATGAAATTTATACTTAGGGATAAATAAATTGCTGATGCAATACAATTCACTTTGGAATGAAATTTTTGCAAACGCAAAAGTTGTGGAAAAAACATTATAGATTTATATATTATTTATATAATAAAAAATATTTTTCCCATAATAATCAACTAATTTCTTATATGTATTTTATTTTTTATTAGGATTAGACTGCCCTGTGATTTCGCCAAACTCGTTTATGCCTTCTTCAACAAATGGTTTTTGGGCGGGGTCAAGATAGTTTAAAAGCGCAAGAAGTTCACCCACATGGACAATTTCTTCATTTTTTATGTCACTCCACGTCTGCCTTGCCACTTCGTTTGTGCTAGTGTAGATATGTTCGTCGTAATCTATAATCGCTTGGATTTCGCCTATCAAATCTCGACGGGCTTTTTGCAAAGTTTGAAAGTCGCTTGATGCAAGCCTGCCTGCTCTTTCCTCTTGATAGTTATTTTGATTGTTCATTTGATTGTTAAAAGGTGCAAACATAATTTTCCTCCTCGTTACTATTTATAATTTATATTCTTAACGCAAAAATATTGTTAATTTTTATTTTCTCATATAGATTTCTTTTCATTAAAACTATTTTGTGCTAAAATTTTTGCTATAAAGACTTTTATTGACATAACTTCAAGTTCATAAAAGTAAAATACTATTAAGGGTTAAAGCAAAAATTAAACATAGGCTAGTTTTTAGTTTTGAAAATCATAAGAAAATTAAGAGGTTAACATGAAATTTTACCATCATAATTCCATTAGCGAAACACTAGACACATTAAAAACAAGTGCAGATGGTCTTTCGAGTGAAGAGGCTGGAATCCGACTTGCAAAATATGGTGGAAACACGATTAAAAGTGCAAAAAAGCAAAATCTTTTTTTGAAATATTTGGCACAGTTTAAAGATGTTATGGTCATAATTTTAATCTTCGCGGCAGTTATCTCTCTTGTTTTTGCCATAATTGAAGAAAAAAGCACTGAACTTATTGATGCGGGCATCATCTTTGGAATCGTCATTTTAAACGCTACTCTTGGCTTTACGCAAGAACTTAAAGCGGAAAATGCACTTGAAAGTTTAAAAAAAATGGCAAAGCCTTTTGCCAGAGTTATGCGAGATGGAGAAGAAAAAAAGATTAAATCTGACGAGGTTGTTATTGGGGACATCATTCTTTTGGAAGCGGGCGATGTTGTGCCTGCGGACGTTCTTCTCGTTGACTGTGCAAGCTTGAAATGTGACGAATCTTCGCTGACTGGCGAAAGCACTGCTGTCGAAAAAACTGCGGGTGTTGTTT
Organism: Clostridia bacterium; assembly: GCA_009929275.1. Lineage (GTDB taxonomy): Bacteria > Bacillota > Clostridia > Christensenellales > UBA1242 > UBA7862. The sequence goes on along the minus strand of SAAW01000010.1, from coordinate 22,607 downwards.
TGCCTGAAAACACTTCTCTTGGCGACAGAAAAAATATGTGTTTTTCTTCAACTACTATTGTTTATGGCAGGGCCTTAGGAGTTGTTGTGGCAACTGGATCGAATGCGGAGATTGGAAAGATTGCTTCTCTCCTTTCTGTTGAAAAAAAAGAAATTACTCCTCTGCAAAAAAGCCTTGCCAAACTTGGAGAGATAATCACATTTATTGTGCTTGCGGTTGCAATAATCATTTTCCTTGTTGACATCATTTTTGCTCATCAAGGCTATATGGATTCATTTATGACGGCAGTTGCGATTGCAGTGGCTGCCATTCCTGAAAGTTTACCCGCTATTGTCACAATCATTTTATCCATTGGTGTAACAAAACTTGCAAAGAAAAACGCAATTATTAAAAAAATTCACGCAGTGGAAACTTTGGGCTGTTGTCAAGTCATTTGTTCTGACAAAACAGGAACAATCACTCAAAATAAGATGACGGTGAGAGAAATTTTTGTGGGTGAAAATTTTAAAAATGTTATTGACCTTCAAAACGCAAATCACATTCAACTCCTCACTTGTATGACACTTTGCAATGATGCTAAAAAACAAAAAAACGGATATTTTGGAGACCCAACAGAAACGGCTCTCATTCAATTTACAGAAACTTTTGATATGCACAAAAAAGGGCTTGAAATGAAATTTAAGCGGGTGGGGGAGATTCCTTTTGATTCTATTAGAAAACTTATGACAACTGTCAATATTTGTGGAAACAACTATATGCAATGGACAAAAGGTGCGGTAGACGAACTGCTTGATAGATGCAGTCATATTTATGACAATGGAGAGATTAGAAAACTGACAATAGGCGACATTGAAGTCATTAAGAAAAAAAATAACCAGATGTGTAATTTGGCTCTTAGAGTTCTTGCATACGGAACAAAAACTCTTGGTGAAATTGGCGACAATGAAGAAGCCCACAATAAAAAATATGACAAAACTATTGAGGAAAAAGACCTTGTTTTCTTGGGATTAAGTGGCATGATGGACCCACCAAGAGAAGAAGTTTATGCCGCACTTGAAGAATGTCGTTCTGCCGGTATGAGGGCTGTTATGATTACAGGCGACCACAAAGATACAGCCTACGCAATTGCAAAAGAACTTGGAATGATTAAGAGCGAGAAAGAAGTTGTAAACGGAAATTTTCTAGACAAATTTACAGACAAACAACTGGCAAAAGAGATTGAAAAATATAACGTATTCACCAGAGTTAGCCCCGAACATAAGGTGAGAATTGTTAGGGCCTTGCAAGCAAATGGCAAAATTGTCGCTATGACTGGCGACGGGGTGAACGATGCTCCGAGCGTAAAGGCCGCAAACATTGGAATTGGAATGGGGAATGTCGGCACAGACGTGACAAAAGAAGTGGCGGATATGATTTTAGCAGATGATAACTTTGCGACAATTGTCGTTGCTGTGAAAGAGGGTCGGCGAATTTTTGCAAACATTCAAAAGACAATTCAATTCCTTTTGGGTTGCAACATTGCCGAAGTTCTCACCGTTTTTGCCCTAACCTTAATGTTTCCCGCTCACCAATTTTTAACTGCTGTGCAACTGTTATTTATCAACCTTGTCACAGACACTCTGCCGTCTATCGCTTTGGGACTTGAAGTTTCAGAAAAAGATTCTATGAAAAAATCACCGCGAAATCCTAAGGAAAACATTATCGGTGGGCGAATTGGGGTTAATATTGTTTATCAGGGAATTGCTCAAACTTTAATCATTATCGGCGTCTATTTGATGGGAAATTATGTTTTTAACTCAAACGCAATTGCAACTTCTATGGCTTTTTTAACAATCAACTTTATTCAACTGTTTCATATGTATAATGTGCGGACGACGAAAAGTATTTTTGCTGAAAACCCTTTTAGAAACACCCTTTTGAATTTGGCTTTTATTTTTGAATTTATTTTCTTGCTTTCCGTTTCTTTAATCCCAGCAGTTGCAAATATTTTTGGAATTTTCCATTTATCATTCTTGCAATGGTTGACTGTTTTTGCGGGGTCAATGCTTATCGTTCCAGTGTGCGAGATCGTGAAAATTTTCCAGAGAAAAAAAGACAGAAAATTTGAGTTAAGCAAAAAAGATTAGTAAAATTATTAATTAATTAGTATGAAAAACGGTTTGTTTTAAGCCGTTTTTTTTAAATCTATATCTCAAATTTTTCATTTTATTTTTGTTTTGATTTTTGATTTGATGATAATAATATTTTTATTTTTTCGTTTTTAAAATTTTCAAAGTCATTCTCTGTCTTTGTTTTGAAAAGTTCTCTCAGAATAACTGATGCTAACTCAAAATGAAACACTATTTGCCCGATTGCATCATCAGTTTTTTCCAACATTTCAAGTGAAAAACTCGGGATTTTCTTTTCTTTTAAGGCTTGTTCTATCGAAATGCAATTCAAAGTGTTTATTTCTTGAAAAGTTTTTGGGAGAATTATGTTTTCATTCAATTTTGGAATTTTTAAGTTTGTTTTTTTCTCTTTTGTGTTAAAAATCATATAAATTTTTTCGCTATATTTAATCTCAAAAAAATTTACTAAAACTTCAAAGTGTTTTATTAAATCTTGCAAATTTTTGGCTACTGTTTTAAAAAAAATTTGTCTTTTCTTTAACTTATAAAAATTGTAGATAATAAGAGCGGTGGAAAATGAAGGTGATTGTTCTGCTCTTTCTTGTTTGAAGTTTTCAAGCATTTGCTTCGCGCCTGTTAGAACCTTTTCAAGATCTAGTCCTAACACTGCCATTGGGAAAAGTCCCACGTGAGAAAGTGTGCAATATTTTTCATCTATATCTTTCGGAAATTTGAGCGTTTTTATCTTATTTTGCACGCAAAAATTCCATAAATTATTCCCTTCTTGTGTGGTGACAACGATATTCACAAAAAAGTTTTCTCTCATTTCTTCTTTTAATCTAGCAATAGTTAAAGAAAAAAGAGAAAGTGTTTCTATGTCAAAGTCATCTTTTATAACAAAATTAAAGAATGTTTTGTTTATTTCTTCTTTTTCTAAAATAAAGTTTAATTTTTGGACGTCGTCGCTTGATATAATTTCAAAATTAATTTGATTTTTTGTCTTATCCTTTTCGTCTTTTATGTTATCTATAATTGAGAAAATTGCCTTTGTTCCATTAGTCACATTTTCTTGTCCCACCAAAACAAAGCGAGAAAAAAGCCGTGAAATTTTAAGCCCAAAAAGTTGAATGTTCTTCACTTCTTCTTTATTTTGAAAAGGCAAATCTATGAAATTTGCGGATTTATCTATTTTATTTATGATGCGTTTTTTGCACAATTTTTCCATTTTTGTTGAAAAAAATACTTTTTCTTTTAGCCCGTTTGGAAAGCTTTTCTTGTAGATGCAGTTCTCATATTTTAGTGTCAACGATTTCATTTTTGCTCCTTGAAAAGATATATTACCACAAAGATGGACTATTTTAAAGAATTTTTATAAAATACTATCAAGTTTTATTTATCTCAGTTTTGATTTTTAAACCCTTTATGCTCAAATTCATTTGGAATTTTTTTGCATTGACTTTATAATATTTAAAATATATTTTTATGAGGTGAAAAAATGATTGTTTTATTAGTTTCTCTCATCATTTGCTTTCTAACAGTTTCTTTATTTTTATATACTCGAATTAAAAAGGGCGGTGTGGAAGGTGTTGTCACAAAAGCTCTGGCTTCGCTGAGTTTTATTTTGTTGGCTGTCTTTCTTTCCTCGACAAAAACTGGACTGAACATATATAACAGTTACGCTGTGTCGTGCATAATTGCGGGGCTTGTTTGCGGACTTATTGGCGATATTTTGCTAGATTTAAAGGTCATATATCCTTTTCATCAAAACAAATATCTTACTTTTGGAATGACTTCTTTTGGCTTAGGGCATCTTTTTTATATTTCTGCGCTCATTCTATTTTCACAAAACGCAATCAATCTTTTCGCTGAGCAATGGTTATCTTTACTCATCATAGTTGCAGTTTCAATTTTGCTTACTGCTATTATATATTTTGCTTCAATAAAGATTTTAAAATTTAACTTTGAAGGCTTTGCAAAGATTGTGAACGCATACACTTTCATATTGCTTTTTGCAACGGCACTTTCAATATTTTTAAGTTTTCTCATCGCGGGACTTCCAATGTTTATTCTTGCAATTGGCTTTGTTCTGTTTTTACTTTCCGACCTAGTTCTCTCAATGCAATATTTTGGTGGAAAACAAGATGATAAATCCTTAATATTCATCAATCACTTTTTATATTATCTTGCTCAGATTGCCATTGCAATGTTTATATTTTTTATCTAAAAGGAAACAAAATGAAGATAATCTTTCTTAATCACGGAGAAGAAAATATTTTAAAAGGCACTCTGACACTCAAAGGAAAACTGCAAGCATTTTTTGCTAGGCAATATCTCAAAGGTGAAAAAATAGACGAAATATTTATTTCACCTCAAACTTGTGCCTTACAAACTGCAAACATAGTTAACAAAAACAGGAAAATTTCACTCAATATTTTCAAAGAATTTGATGAGCGTGGGGTGCTGAAACTTAATCAAATCGCAACTTTGCAAGACGAATTTACAAAAAATTATTTCAACTATAATTTTGAAAGTGAGGAATATGAGACTTGCAAAACATATCTAGATAGGGTTTTTTCTGGGCTTAATAGAATTGTGGACAAGCAATTGGACTGCGTTTTAATTGTGGGGCATAGTTCTGCGCTTTATGCAATCAACACTTTTATTAACAAAATACCAAAAAATGGACATATAAATCTTATCAAATGCAAGGACGGCACGGTTGTTAAATTCTACATATAAATGTAGTTTTTGTGGTCAATCCTCCAAACATAAAAAACAAAAATTCTATTGCAAAACAATAAACTTTTTTGTATAATGCAAAGGTGACTAAATTTTATTCAGTTTTTAGTCATAAAATTATTTTTTAGACAAATCCACAAAATATTTTCGCCAACAAATTTTTGGAGAGGTGTCCGAGTGGTCTAAAGTGCACGCTTGGAAAGCGTGTGTTGTTAATAGCAACCGCAGGTTCGAATCCTGTCCTCTCCGCCAAATTAAAGGGTTTTACGAGTCAACGAAATTTTTATTTATTAAAAAGTTTAATTTTACCCATAATTTTACCCATAAAAAACTAAGTATTTTGCCTAGTTTCTTTGTTGCATTTTTTAATTTGTTTTAATTAGAATTACAATGCTTGCAAAATGTTATATAATTAAAAAGTTGATAACAAAATTTAGGAGTTTGTGATGTTAGGATCTATTATTGGAGATTTGGCTGGGTCAATTTATGAATATGGGCAAATTAGCGAATATAAGCCAATTATAATTAATAAAATCATTGAAGAAAATTCTTTTTATAGTGACGACACAATTTTAACTGTAGCAATCGCCGATGCAATTATTAATAAAAAGGATTATGTATCTGTTTTAAAACAATATGTAAAAGATTTTTCAGGTTATTTGCCAGATTATTTTCCATATTTTAAAACAACATTCTCTCCAAATTTTATGAAATGGGCAAACTCAAATGAAATTGGGAATAGTCATGGAAATGGAGCAATGATGAGGATTGCACCAGTAGGTTTTTTGTTTAATTCTGAGAAAGAAGTTGTGGAAAATGTTAAACTTGCAACAGCACCATCTCACAATTCTTTTGAAGCAATATCTTCAGCAACAACCATTGCGCTTATTATTTTTTATTTTAGGTTAGGTTTAAGTAAAAATGATGTTATTTCAAAACTAAATTTAAACATTGTTAAGCCAATTGTTGAAAAATTTAATTATACTTGTGAAACAACTTTGCCAATATGTTTATACTCCATATTTAATTCAAATTCATTTGAAAATGCAATTTTATTAGCAATTTCTTTTGGAGGAGATACAGACACAAATGCTTGTATTGTTGGCGGAATGGCAGAGGCGCTTTATGGAATTGAAAATTCATTAAAATTGCAGGCAATAAAAAAGATGCCAAGCAAATTCCAAAAAATTATTAATCAATATTATGAAAAAATAGATGGTAAACATTAATTTTCATTTTAATAAATATTTATCATTCTTCATTAAGTTTGACTTAATTTTAATTTTTTAATAATATACTTATGTGAACGAGTAAAGGGGAATAGATGAGAATAATTTATTGCCACCATGCTAATAGACTTAAAGGAAATCCGCCTAGTCAAGATGATGACATAACAAATATTGGAAAGAAAGATGCTAAAATTGTTGCAAAACTATTTAAAGAAATGAATTCAAGTATTATCATCAAAGCTATTTATTCATCAGAATTTTTTAGATGCACAAAGACTGCGAATTTAATTAATAAATATTTGAATGTCCCTATCATAATTGACGAAAGACTTAATGAATATCGTAGCAATAAAGGTGAGACATGGGTTAACACTCAAAATAGAATAACTTCTTTGTTAAAAGAAATAATTGCAAAATTTGAAGATGATGAATGTGTGATATGCGTGACAAGTGGGGTTAACATCGCTCCGTTCATATCTCTTGCTTATAACATTCCAAATAGTGAGGAAACTCCATTTTTGGGCGTTCCTAGTTGTTGTCCAATTGGTTTTGATTATTCTAAAATTATGAGTAATAATTAAAGAAAATTTAAAATAAATTTTTTGGAGGAAATGTGAAGAAGTCTGAGTTTGTTGAAAATATTTTGGCTATAATAAAAAAATATCCACAAGAAGACGAGAAGGGAATTATTTATTCTTTTGCGGGTTCAATTGGACTGATGCTTTTAGGGCTGTGCGACAAAAAATTGGTGAGTAAATGTCATGTCGTTGAAGGCAAGATTAAAATTCTTTATCACTATAAAATTAGCCTTCTATTTTCAAAATTTTACAGAAATCCTACGGATTATGACATTGAAGTCTATCGCCACGAAGTTTATAATTTGGGCAAAACAAAAAAAAGACAGGAAGTTGAAGGAAAAGAAATTTTTTTGGACTGTTTTAATTGTGACATTTCAAAAATTGAAAAAACTATTTATTTTATCTATTTGAATGGTCAAAAAGTTTATATTGAAGATTTTAAAAAAAATCTAGGTTTCAAATTGATGACATATGCAAACTTAACACCAGAAAGATTTGAAATAAAGAAAGAAATTTATATAAAAAAATATAAGAATGATTTTTCTGTTTTACTTAAAATCTTTTTCAAGTATTTTGGAATTGAAAGAACAAGATATCACATTATGTCAAATTTTTGTTTAAAAGAAGAAAGTCAAAAAGCAATATTTACTGAAAGAATTAAACTTTTAAAATTGCAAAAAAAATATAGTGATTTTTTATTAGGTCTTTTTGGTGAAAATAAATGAAAGGTATAATCGTCCATTCTTTCATCGGAAGCGGTAAAACAACCTTGGGAAAAAAATATAGTAATGTGATTGATTTGGAATCAATTAACGACGCCTATATTTTGACTGAAAATCAAAAAAAACTAGGGAATGAGGCAATTAAAGGTCTTAAAAAGAAAAAAAATCCAAATTTTGAAAATATTTATCTTGAAAAGTTACTTTTAGCACAGAAAAATTTTGACTTTATTTTGGTTCCTTATAGAGTCCTTGAATTGTGCCGTAGAAATAATTTGAAATATTGGCTTGTATATCCAAGTAAAAATTGTAAAGAAGAATATATTCAGAGATTAAGAAACAGGGGCAATCCTGAAGAATTGGTCAAAATTGTTGAAAGTGGATTTGAGGAATTTATTGACAATCGAGATAACGACTCTTATGCTGAAAAGAAAATAATTTTGAACGCGGGTGAGTTTCTAGAAAATGCAATGAAAGAATATCTTTAATCTACTATTTAAAAGATTTATATTCCCTATTGTTATAAAAACAAGTTGATTTGTTTTTTAATTAATATATTTATGTTATAATTATGTGTAATTGATAAAAAAAAGGAGAAAGAAATATGGAAAATAAAAATAAATATGCGGGAACGCAGACAGAAAAAAATCTTTTAGAGGCTTTTGCTGGGGAAACTCAAGCAAGGACAAAATATAATTATTTCCAAAGTGTTGCCAAAAAAGAGGGCTTTGAGCAAATTGCAGAAATTTTTGGCAAAACTTCTGACAACGAAAAAGAGCATGCTAAACTTTGGTTTAAAGAACTAAACGGCATAGGAGACACTGCGCAAAATCTTGTATCTGCGGCTGCTGGTGAGAATTATGAATGGACTGATATGTATGATAATTTTGCAAAAACTGCCGAGAAAGAAGGGTTTAAAGATTTGGCAGGAAAGTTTAGACTGGTGGCAAAGATTGAAAAGCGCCACGAAGAGAGATATCGAGCACTTCTCAAAAATGTAGAAGCAAAAAAAGTGTTTGAAAAAAGCGAAATTAAAGTTTGGGAATGCAGAAATTGCGGACATATTGTCGTCGGCAAAAAAGCACCAGAAATTTGCCCAACATGCGCTCACCCACAAAGTTATTTCGAAGTTCTTTGTGAGAATTATGTTTAATATTTTTTCTATAAATTTATAATTTAATTAAAAAAGACAGGTTATTTTACCTGTTTTTTTAAAATTTAAAAAAGTTTGAATAAATCTATTTTATGAAATAGGAATATTTATATCTTCACTTGTGAGTTTTATAATTGATTTTATTACGACGTGATAACTATATTCCTTATTCACTTTTACTTCAACCTTATCACCTTTTCTTTTTCCCAAAATAGCTTGTCCAAAGGGGGATTCTTTGCTGATTACACCTTTAGAGGGGTCATTCCTCATCGTGGTGGAGATTTGAACCGTTTGAGACTCGTTGTCTTCCTCAAAAAACACTTCCACTTTGTCAAAAATTCCCACTTCATCACTTTTATTGTTTTGATGGACAACTTTGGCAGTTTTTATCATTAAGCGAAGATATTCAATCCTTCCCTCATTAATCCCCTTTTCCCTTCTGGCAGCGTGATACTCGGCATTTTCGCTGAGGTCACCATGCGCCTTTGCTTCCACAATATCCTTAGATATTTTTGGGCGAATAAACGCTATTCTATAATCAATCTCTTTTTCCATCTCAAAAATATCTTTTTCGCTTAATTCATTAAACATAACAACCTCTAATAATATAAATAGTATACAACATAAAAAACATAGTCAATTATATGTCATAAAAAAACTCCCAAACGGGAGTTAATTTTTATTTGGTGGGCAATAAGAGACTCGAACTCCTGACTTCCACTACGTCAAAGTGACACTCTACCAACTGAGTTAATTGCCCAAATGCAAAAGTGTATAAAACATTATACACACATTTGCAAAAATTTCAAGAAAATTTTTTGTTATTTATTCTTTATCTTTTACTTCTTTTGCTTCTTGTTCTGCTTTTTCTGCTTTTTCTTCTGCAGTGACATCTGGAGTAATCTCAATGATAGGCTTTCTGTTTAAATATTTTGCAAGATATGCAACTGCAAAACTCACCGAAGTTGTTATAAGAATTGCAATAAACATTAAGAGAATTATGCTTCCGAAAGCCAAACTTCCGATGTTGCTAAGAAACACAAACAAGATACAATTGATGACAGATGCGATGGAAATTATCAAACTTCTTCGAAGATATTTGTTCATCTTCTTCCAAGAAATTTTGCTGTTTAAGAAATATGTCCCAAAACCTGCACTTGCATAAGCCACTGCCAAAGCAATGTAGCCCCCAATGAAATCCCAACTTAAAAAGAATTGCATATTGAATTCTGCGTCTAAGTATGCTGCTTGGAAAAAACTGAAAACGAATAACACTCCAATTGTGATGAGTGATATGTAGAACAACCTCTGAGCGTCATCTTTCCCATACTTTTCATAGCAAATGAAAAGTGCAAAAAAGACAAGGGGGAGCAGCACAATTGACATTGAGAGTGGCCCATAAATTAATGCTGGGCTCAACATTGTTGAGAGCGCAATCGCTAAGACAGAAAATAGAAATAGTCCGTTTTTATTCAAAAAACTGAAAGCGACCCACAAACCTAAAATGCCGAGAGCACTCACCACTAGAAGTGATGACCAATTGATAGTTCCATAACCGTTAATTAACATTTTAAATCTCCTTTTATATTACCTATAATATACAATTAAGACTATTTTTTGTCAATAAAATATCGATTATTTTAAAAAATTACAAAATTTCACTTATATTTACTGCATTTGTGGTGCAATTTTCATCAGTTGGGAAGCCAAAAGTTACAACAATCTTCTCTTTCACTTTTGCCAATTTGAGCCTTTTCACAGTGCGTTTTGCATATGAAATCATATCTTGCAATTCTTCTTGTTTTTTAACAAGCAATGGAAGGACTCCCCATGAAAGACTTAGGCTGTTATAGACAAACTCATCGTGCGTGAGTGCTAAAATGACTGCTTGCGGACGGAAACGGGAGATTGCTTTTGCAGTTTTTCCATTTTCTGTGAAACAAACAATTGCTTTTGCCCCGACTGCTTTGGCTGTGGCACACGCTGAAAATGATATCGCTTCAAGTTTGTTTTTTGAGTTTTCAACATTGCCTTCAATCGCTTCATTATAGTCAATCTTTTTTTCAGTGGCGTTTATTATCCTTGCCATTGTTTGCACAACTTCGACGGGATATAGCCCCGATGCCGTCTCTCCAGAAAGCATTGTTGCATCTGTTTTGTCAAATATCGCTTGCGAAACATCTGTTGTCTCGGCTCTTGTTGGACGGATTTTATAGATCATTGATTCAAGCATTTCTGTGGCAACGATGACTTTTTTTCCTTTTTGAAGTGATTTTAATATCATATTTTTTTGCACACTAGGAATATCCTCCAAGTGAATTTCAGTGCCCATATCGCCACGAGCAACCATAACTCCGTCACATTCATCAAAAATTTTGTCTAGGTTTTGAATCCCCTGTGCACTTTCAATTTTTGAAATAATTTCTTGCTTCCCATGATATTTTTTTATGCAATCTTTCAGTTCCTTGACATCATTAACAGTGCTTACAAATGATGCTGAAATATACTCAACCGCATTTTTTGCTGCAAATTCTATGTTTTTTTCGTCCTTTTCGCTTATGAAAGGAAGTGGCAATCGAACATGAGGAATTGAAATGCTTTTATGATCACTGAATTCTCCGCCCGTCTTCACCTTGCAGATAATCTCGCCATTTTCAATCTTAACGACAGCAAATTCAAGCAGTCCATTGTTTGCAAACAACTTCTGCCTTGGGGAAATGACTTCTAAAAGTTTTGGATATCCGCAATAGACTCTCTCGTCGTTTCCTTTCAAATTCGTGGTGGAAAAAATGAAAGTCTGATCTCTTTTGAGAGTCGCTTTGCCATTTTCAAAAGAGCCGATTCGTAGTTCGGGTCCACAAGTGTCCACCATAATCGCACAAGGGACGCCAAGTTCTTTCCGCGCTTTCTTCACAAGATTTAAGGTTGCTTGATGACTATCCAAAGTGCCATGGCTCATATTAAGCCTGGCAACATTCATTCCTGCTTTTAAAAGTCGAATGATTTTCTCATACTCGTCAGTCGAAGGTCCCAGAGTGCAAACTATTTTTGTTCTTTTCATACTTTCCTTTTTTTTTCCTTTTTTATCATTATAGGTTATTATATATTTTTTATATTTTTTTATCTAGTATTTTATAAAAATATTTTAATTTATCGTATTTATAAGCATTTTTCTTTACAAATAAGAAAAAAATATATATAATCTTTAACATAACAATTTATTTTGGAGTGTATTATGAAAAAAGAAATAATTTATGATGAAGTCCTTTCAATGCTTAACGACCGCGTGGACTATAAGTCCATAACATTGTCGGAAGTTGCAAGGCGTTGCGATATGGGTAAGAGCACTATATATGAATATTTTAAAAGCAAAGATGAGATGGTTTTCAACAGTATTGTTTTCTATCTTAACAAGATGATTAAATTCTTTTCGTCTAGTTTTGAAATTTCGACCTTTCGGACGAGCCTTAAAACTTTTATGAAAGCAGTCATCATCACAATGAAAGCGAACTATTGGATGGTGATGCCTTGGACTTTCACCGACTTCTATGCTCCATTTCTTTCGGAAGAAGATGCCGACATCATTACAAACACACTTTATAAATGTCGAGAAGTAATCTTTTCCCTCTTCACTGAAATTTGCGAAAAAGGTGAGGACGAGGGAACTCTTTTTGAATATAGCGAATCTGCACTAAACTTTGCTTTCAGTGGTTTAATTGGAAGTTTCAGTGAAGAAATTGACAGCAACTTTGACTTTGAAAGTCAGGACTCCATTGACTATATTAATGACCTTTGTGCCAGCGTTGTCAAACAACTAAATTAGTTTTATTTAGAGGAGTTTTATGAGTATTCTTGAACAAAATTCCGTTGTGAACGAAAATGTGGGGTTGTCGTCATCACAAGTTGACGAACGCATCAAACAAAACTTAACAAATAAAATTTTCACTAAAACAACAAAAACTTATGCCCAAATTTTTTTTGGAAACATTTTCACTTGGTTCAATTTTATTTGTTTTTTGGTTGCGGGAGTTCTCATCGCCATTGGGAGTTTTGAGAATGTCTTTTTTATTGTAGTTTTTATTGCAAATCTTTGCATTGGGCTCATTCAGGAAATCCGTGCTAAAAAAAAGGTTGACAGCATAACTGTTTTGAACACAAGCAAAGTCACAGTGTTGCGGGACGGCGAAGAAAGGCAAGTTGAAATCTTTGAAGTTGTTAAGGACGATATTATTTTTCTTAAAAATGGCGACCAAATTTGTGCGGATTGTTATCTTTTGGACGGAGATATGGAGACAAACGAGAGTTTGTTAACAGGTGAGAGCAAACCCATTAAGAAAAAAAAGGGCGATTTACTTCTTGGAGGAAGTTTTATCGTCAGCGGAGCGGGAAAAGCCATTGCGAGCAAAGTTGGAATGGAGACTTACAGTTCAAAACTAATTAGAAAAGCCCGTGAGTTTAAAGATAACCAAAGCGACATTTTAAAAACGCTTAATTTCATCATTAAAATAATTGGAATAATAATCATTCCGCTTGGTACACTCACTTTTCTTGACCTATATTATGGGCAACACGGGTTGCCTTTTGCTATTGAAAGAGCCTCTGGCTCAATCATTGGAATGATGCCTGTGGGAATGTTTCTTCTCACAAGCGTTTCACTTGTCGTGGGGGTGTTTAACCTTGCAAAACAAAGAACTCTTGTGCAAGACATATATAGCATTGAGATGCTTGCTCGGGCAAGCGTTTTGTGCCTTGATAAAACGGGGACTTTGACAGATGGAACAATGACTGTGAAAAGCGTTCTTCCAATTAACAGCACAAATAAAAAAATATTTGAAATTATGAAAAATTTTGTTCATTCTTTTAAAACAATAAACTCCACTTCGATTGCTCTTTCAAAATATTTCACAGTAAGCAAAAAAGCTGATAATGTGAATGCCTTGATTGAATTTAGCAGTGAGAAAAAGTTTTCCGCAGTTGAGTTTGAAAAACTGGGGACTTTTATTCTGGGGGCTCCCGAATTTGTGACAAACAAACTGGAGAAGGACATCGCCCAAACAATCAAAAACATCACGCAAGACGGATATCGCGTGGTTTTGTTATGCGAGAGTAAGGACAAAATTATTAAGGGCAAAATCTCAAAGAATAACGAACCGATTGCAATCATCACCATTCAAGACAACATTCGACCAGACGCAAAAAAGACAATCGATTGGTTTAACAAAAATGATGTTAAAGTGAAAATAATCTCGGGTGACAATGTAGACACAGTTAGCAATATTAGCAAAAAAGTGGGCGTTTTAAACTATGATATGTGCATAAGTTTGGAAAATCTCTCTGATGACGAAGTTTCGAAAGTCGCAACAAAATATACTGTTTTTGGCAGGGTTACTCCCGAACAAAAATATCTGATTATCCACGCGTTAAAATTAAGCGGGGAAAGAGTGGCGATGACGGGAGACGGGGTTAATGATATCCTTGCTTTGAAAGAAAGCGACTGTTCTATTGCGATGGCAAGCGGAAGCGAGGCAACGAGAAGTGCTAGCAATCTTATTATGCTTGAAGACAATTTCTCTGCAATGCCCACAATTGTCACGGAAGGGCGAAGGGTGATTAACAACATTTCAAAAGCATCATCACTATTTTTGACAAAGACATTCTTTACAATATTCCTCACTATTTTTGTTTTGTTTTCAAAAAATTATAACTATCCTTTACAGCCAAATCAAATTCTATTGTGGGAGACTTTCTTCGTCGGATTTCCTGCATTTTTCTTGGCATTGCAACCAAATAACGAGCGAATTAAAGGCTCATTTTTGGCAAATCTTTCTTCAAAGACACTGCCCGGAGCAATTGTGCTGTTTTTAGGAACTCTTGCTTGTTATATTTATTCCAACATTACTAATTCGCCTCAGCTTATCCCAACCCTAATCTCCTACACAGTGACATTTGGCGCATTTTTCATTCTGTTTAATCTTTGCTTTCCATTTGACAGATTTCGATTTATTTTGGTGTCATCTTCGCTTGCCATTTGCCTTATGTTTTTCCTAATTATTCCAATATCTTTCTTTGGATATCACCCTCTTTCGAACTATAATTTAATCTTTTTAATCATCACAATTTTCGGCATAAACTTTTCCTATTTCTTCCTTAGAAAACTATTTGAAAAGATTTTTTCGTTTACAAAAAAGAAGGCAGAAAGTTAATTCATTGCCTTTTTTAGTTCAAAAAATAATTTCAATAACAAAATACAGTATATTATTTTCAACTTTTCTTTTTCATTGAAAATTTACAACCGCAATAATCTTGACGATAAAGATTGTATTCTTTTGATTTTTTTATGCTATTTAGGTAGCCGTCTTGTTTCTTAAAATCTGCGACCAAATATGGAATGTCAAACTTTTTTGAAAGTTCTTGCCCGATTGAATTTATTATTTCTGCATTTTTGTGCGGACTGACGGAAAGCGTTGTGGCGAAAATGTCAAAACCGCTATTCTTGGCCTCCTTTGCCGTTTTTTCCATTCTCTTATAAAAACAAACTGTGCACCTTTTGCCACCCTCAATCTCATTTTCAAGCCCTTTAAAACTTTCGTAAAAATTACTATTATCTTCATAAGTCCCGTCAATCACAAAAACTTTTAAATTTGCGTCTTTAACGTATCTTTGTTGTTCGTGAAGCCTGAGAGAATATTCCTTTAGAGGAAAAATGTTTGGATTGTAATAAAAAATGGTCAAGTCAAACTCATTTTTTAATCTTTCAATAACTGCGGTTGAGCACGGTCCACAGCAACTGTGGAGAAGCATTTTTTTCTTCATACTTTTATTATACACTTTTTAAAATTCATTTCAATCAATTCCGCTTGCAAATAAACTGAATTTAAACTAAAATTTTACTAATATTATAAGGAAGGGATATGCAACTAAAACTATTGAATTTTCATAAAATAATTTCTCAATTCGCCACAAATATACTTGGGGCTTTTGTTGCACTCATCATATATCAAAGCACGGGGAATTTCACTTGGGCTTTTGCCTATCTCACTGCTTTAAACATTTTGAAAATTATTTTTACAAGGATTTTTTATCATATCATTCAAAACAAGCCTCAACTTATTCTTCTCATAAGAATTATTCCTTTTTTAATCTACTCGGTCTCAATACTTCTCTTAGACACAGAGTATCAAATTTTTGCAATAATATTAATTTTAGTTTTTCAATCTTTGTCCGAAGCATTCAGAGAATTGCCACACGAATATGTTTTTAATTATAGCGTTTCAGGCAATGTCGGTTCACTCACAGGGGTCACTCGTTTTTTTGACTATTTCGGAGTTATCATTGCTATCTTAATTGGCGGATTATTTTTAGATAATCTAAGCAAATGGGTTGTGGTGTGCGTTTCTTGTTTTTCATATCTAATCTCCGTTATCCCTCTTTTTATTTATTATTTTAAAAGGCGTCACAATACAGGCTTTAACAAAGACTCTGTTAGCGACGCGGTCATTTCCTATAAAGAAATTAAAATCAAAAAACATCAACTCGAAATTCTCAGAGACAAAGTTCTCAGAAACTATTTTTTCGTTTATTTTTTTATCTGTATTTTTGACTCATTAATGAATGTTTTCAGCCTTTATCTATTCAAAGTTTCCGCTGAAAGTTACAGTTTTTCGGCTTACATTCAAATGGCTTATAATGGACTTTTTGGACTAGGGTGTTTGTTTGTCGGACGGCTTGAAGACAGGATTGATTTGACAAAAATTGTCGTCTATAGTTGCCTTTTTTCCGCCTTACTTGTGATGATTGTTCCTTTTGTCGTTAATATAATTTACATTGAAATTGCACTGTTTGGAGCATTGGGATTTTTATATTCTTTCATAAGCATTTTTTGCTATTCCCGAATGACCACTCGTTGTAAAATCCTTGGGGTGAACAATAAAGCACTATATAATAGGACAAATTCCTCGAGATATTCAAGGATTTTGATTGACTCTCTTTGTATGTTTGGCCCTTTTATGCTTGTTCCATCATTCTTTATTATGGGGGGAGCGTCAATATTTTGCGCTTATTTCATTCCAAAAAAAGAAGAACAGTCGAGGCAATATATTGTCGACTTTCTTCAAAATAATAAAATGTATTAATTTTTATTAGATAATGATTATTTTTAAAATTTTTTTAATTTATTTAAAAATTCATTTTTTTTATTCATAAAAAAGACCATTAAGTCTTTTCTATGAAATTTTAGACATTTAAAAGTCTAAATATTTTCTTATCTCTAATCATAAACACAAGATCAAGAACCCAGATAACTGAAAATCCAAGAAAAAACCTTACAATTCCAGCGACATATTTCCCCTCTTGAAATCTCGTCACAATCCCGCAGAACCAAGCCGTCACAGGAATTATCGCCAAAATTAGGCTCACCACGTAGCTTAATCCAAAATAATCCGATTTTGTTGCCATTTTTTAATCTCCCTTTTTTTAATTATATTAATATGATTATATATTTATGCATAAATTTGCCAAACTTATGCTCTCAATTTCATAATTTATTGTCGCAGTTGTTTCAAGCTCAGAAACACGGCTTTCAAGTTGCTTTATACAAACAAACTGATATATAATGCCAGCCAAAAACAGCGCGATGATTGCAACCAACATATAAAAAATTAGTTTTGACTTCTTATCCCCTTCAATTTTCATCTATTTTGTTCCTTTTATTCTTTTATCATTATAGAAATTAAGCACGGACTTAGCAAGCGTTTTAAGAAATATGTTTGCAAGTGAAAAAGCAAGGCAAAATGTTATTATATTCACAAAAGACAACTCTCCGTAGTTGTAAAACAAATTTAAAATATAACTTACAAAAAGAACAACAAGAAAAGTTAGAACACTTAAAACAACTGAAAAATTTTTTATAAATAAACAAAATAATTTTTTACAATTTTTCAAAAAAATACTTTTTATTTTTTTATTTTTTTGCTTTTTATTGATTGTCATTTTTGTAATATTATTCTTTAAAATCTTTTTATTTCTAACGAAATTGCTGAAATTAAACACGATGAAAAATATAAGCCCTGAGGCAAACCCAAGATAGCAAAATAGCCATAAAATTATTGGTTGATTAATGGTGGAAAAGAGAATCATTTGAATATCTTTTTAAAAAATCCGCTTTTTCCACTGTATGAATTAAACCTAATGTCACAAACAATGCCAGATATTTCAATAATTCCATCTTGAACACTTAATTTATCCACGCTCAATTTTTCTCCCAAAATGAGCAGATTTGAACCAGCAACACGCAACTGGACTTTTGCCTCATTTGCCTCATAAACCTTTTCTACACCAGAAATTGTGAGTAGTTTCCTGTTTTTTAAGACAATCTCACTTTCTTTAAAGATTTTCTCTTCATCTATCTGTTTTGTAACGACTTCGCTATTTGAAATTTCCATAAACATATCCTTTTATTTTTATTAAAATATATGTCTATAATTTAATTTTTATTCAATAAAAAAGACCGCCTGAGCAGTCCTTTTTTTTTAAAAATTTATTGTTCGTTGTTTTCCACAATATTTTCCGCATCGGCTGAATTTTCGTCTTCAAGTTCTTCTTGATGCTCTGTCACAGACGCACAAACAACTTTATAATTATTGTCTTTTAGTTTCATAATTCTCACACCTTGAGTGTTTCTGCTGATTGCGTTTATCTCTTCGCCGTTTAGCCTAATTATCGTGCCACTCTCGCTCATTAAAATTACATCTTGCTCCTCTTTAATCTGTTTCAAATTAACAAGTTTGCCAGTTTTTTGATTGAAAATTCCTGCCTTAATTCCTTTTCCGCCACGATTTTGTAAGCGGTATTCCACAGGATCACTTCTTTTTCCATAGCCATTTTCTGAGATTGTGAGGAACATTGATCCATTTCTGACAACAATCATATCAACAACTTTGTCGCCTTTTTTAAGAGATATGCTCTTCACACCTTGCGAACTTCTTCCCATTCTTCTCACATTTTCTTCGCTAAATCTTATACATTTCCCTTCGTGAGTCGCCACGACAATCTCGTCGCGTCCGCAAGTCTCTTCAACACTGATAAGTTTGTCATTTTCCAAAATCCTTATGGCAATCTTACCATTTTTATTTATGTGATTAAATTCATCAATTGATGTTTTCTTGATAAGTCCATTTTGAGTTGCCATAACCAAAAATCCTCGTTTGTTTGGATCAAGTTTGATAATCTCAGTTACGCTTTCATTTGGAGACATTTGAATTACATTCACAATTGCACGTCCTTTCGTATTCTTTGAAGCGTCTGGCAATGTGTAGGCTTTTTGACAATAAACTCTGCCTAAATTTGTGAAGAAAAGCAGATTGTCATGCGAACTCGAAATAACCATTTTTTCCACAAAATCGTCATCTTTTGTTTTATGCCCCGAAACTCCCATTCCTCCTCGTCTTTGAGTTTTATACTCTGCAACAGGTTGGCGTTTGATATAGCCAGTGTGGGTGAGAGAAATGACAACTTCTTCTTTCTCAATCAAATCTTCAATATCGATGTCGTTATAATCCACAACAATTTCAGTTCTTCTTGGAGATGAATATTTTTCTTTTATCTCAAGGATTTCAGATTTAATAATGTCCAAAATCTTTTGGTCGCTTTTAAGAATTTCTCTATATTCTGCGATTAGTCCTTGAAGTGTCGTTAACTCTTCTCTAATTTTATGAACTTCAAGACTTGTGAGTCGTTGCAAACGCATTTCCAAAATGGCTGTGGCTTGTTTTTCGGTGAGACTAAAAACCTCGCAAAGTTTTGCACAGGCATCATTTTTGTCTTCGCTCTTTTTGATTATTCTGACAACTTCGTCCACGTTTGAGAGAGCCAAAACTAAACCCTCTAAGATATGTGCTTTCTCAAGTGCTTTTTCAAGGTTATATTTAGTTCTTCTAGTGATGACGTCTTTTTGATGCTCCAAATAGTAGGAAAGCATTTGTTTTAGGTTCATAATCTTAGGTTCGCCGTCGGCAAGAGCAAGGAAAATTATGCCAAAATTGATTTGTAGAGGGGTGTGTTTAAACAAAAGATTGAGCACAAGTTGTGCATTTGAATCTCTTTTGACGTCCACAACAATCCTCATTCCAGTTCTATCAGACTCTTCTTTAATGTCACTAATACCCTCAATTTTCTTGTCTTTCACAAGGTTTGCAATCTGCTCGATAAGTCGTGCTTTGTTCACTTGATAGGGCAGTTCGGTGATGACAATTTTACTTCTTTTATCTTCTTCTTCAATCTCTGTTCTTGCTCTGAGGACGATGCTTCCACGACCAGTTTTAAAGGCAGTTCTTGCACCATTTCTGCCTAAAAGAAGACCTCTTGTTGGAAAATCTGGGGCTGGAATATATTTGATTAAATCATCAATTTCAATGTTTGGATTTTCAATGAGAGCCACAACTCCGTCGATAACTTCGCCCAAGTTGTGAGGAGGAATGTTTGTCGCCATTCCAACGGCAATCCCGTCGGAGCCATTCACCAAAAGATTTGGAAAACGAGAAGGTAAGACTACAGGTTGTTGAAGCGTACCGTCAAAATTTGGATAAAAATCAACAGTTTCTTTGTCGATTTCTCTTAATAATTCGCTTGAAATCTTTGAAAGTTTTGCTTCTGTATACCTTGCTGCTGCTGGTGGGTCACCGTCAATGCTTCCAAAGTTGCCTTGTCCTGACACAAGTGGTTCATTTATGGAAAAGTCTTGTGCAAGACGAACAAGCGCATCATATATTGCACTGTCACCATGTGGGTGATATTTTCCCATAACGTCTCCAACGATACGAGCACTTTTTCTGAATGCTTTGTCGTTTGTTAAGCCCATATCTCCCATTGAGAAAAGAATTCTCCTGTGCACAGGTTTGAGCCCGTCTCTAACGTCTGGAATAGCACGGCTGACATTCACCGCCATTGCATAGGAAATGAAAGATTTTTTCATTTCTTCATTGAGGTGTATTTTAATATATTTTGTGTTGTCCACCATTTCATCTAATTCTTTTGAATAATCTTGTTTTTTCATTTTTTTCCCTCTTTTCTTTTTTACACATCAAGGTCTTTAACAATGGTTGCGTTTTGTTCAATAAACTCTCGTCTAAGTTCAGGATTATCTCCCATAAGAGTGTTAAAAATTGCGTCTGCTTCAATGACATCTTCCATTTTAACATTTAAAAGAATTCTATGCTCAGGGCTCATTGTGGTTTCCCATAGTTGCTCGTTACTCATCTCACCAAGCCCTTTGTAACGTTGTAGTTCCACATTTTTGTTGCCAAGTCTGTTTAGTTCTGCGTTCAAATCATCGTCGTTATAGAAATATGCAATTTCTTTCCCGCGAGTTAATTTATAAAGAGGTGGTTGTGCGATATAGACATGCCCAAGTTCTATGAGTGGCCTCATAAAGCGATAGAAAAAAGTTAAAAGCAAAATTCGAATGTGACTGCCGTCAACGTCGGCATCGGTCATACAAATAATCTTGTCATATCTTAATTTTTCTTCTCTAAATTCCTCATTTATGCCACAGCCAAAAGCCGTGATCATTGATTTTATTTCCTCGTTTTCAAGCACTCTGCTAAGCTTTGCTCTTTGAACATTTAAAATCTTACCTCTGAGTGGCAAAATGGCTTGAAAGCGTCTGTCTCTGCCTTGTTTTGCTGTGCCACCAGCACTGTCTCCTTCCACAAGATAAATCTCACAATGCTTTGGGTCTTTGTTTGTGCAGTCTGCAAGTTTTCCAGGAAGAGTGGTGTTTTCAAGCACACTCTTGCGTCTGGTGAATTCTCTTGCATTTTTCGCTGCTTCTCTGGCTCGTTGAGCCGTGATTGATTTTAAAACAATCTCTTTTGCAATGGTTGGATTTTCTTCCAAATAGTCACCAAAACTCTCAACTAAAACTTTTTCAACAAGAGTTCTTATGAAAGTGTTTCCAAGTTTTGTTTTCGTCTGCCCTTCAAACTGTGGATTTTGAAGTTTAACACTGATAATTGCCGTTAAACCCTCTCTGCAATCTTCGCCAGAAAGTTTTTCATTTGGCTTTAAAATTTTATTTTTATTTGCATAATCAACAATAACTTTTGCAATGGCATTTTTAAACCCAACGAGGTGTGTTCCACCCTCTTCAGTGTTAATATTGTTTGCATATGCATTTATAACTTCGCTATATCCGTCGTTATATTGAAAACTTATCTCAACTTCACTGTCTTTTGCAATGCTGTTCACATAAAAAGGCGTTGGTAAAATCGTTTCTCTTCCTTTGTTAAGATAGTCTACAAACTCAACAATTCCTCCTTTAAACTCGAAGATCTCGCTTTTTTCTCTGCCTGGCCTCTCGTCCTTTAAAGAAACAACAAGACCTTTGTTTAAAAAGGCAATTTCCCTGAAACGCGCTCTCATATTTTCATAGTTGAAGTCGGTTGTTTCAAAAATCATATCGTCTGGCTTAAAGGTTACTGTTGTGCCACGAGAAAGCGTTGTTCCATCAATTTTGAGAGGATAAAGAGGAATCCCTCTCTTATATTCCTGAACATATCTATTTCCATTTTGAAAGACTTCTACTTTAAGATATTCGCTAAGAGCATTCACACAAGAAAGACCAACCCCATGCAATCCGCCAGAAATTTTGTAGCCTTCGCCACCAAATTTTCCGCCAGCGTGAAGTTTGGTTAAGACAACTTCCACAGCACTTTTACCTTCGGATTTGATTATCCCTGTTGGAATTCCACGGCCGTTATCAATGACTGTGAGTGAGCCGTCTTCTTGGATTATAACTTCAATTTTGTTGCAATGTCCTGCTATGGCTTCGTCGATGCTATTGTCAACAATCTCTACAACAAGATGTTGAAGTCCTTTTTCATCAGTAGAGCCGATATACATTCCGGGTCTTTTTCTCACAGGTTCAAGTCCATTCAAAACTTGAATGTCATTTTCTGTGTATTGATTTGACTTTGTTAGTTTTTGCTCCAATTCTGCTTCAGAACTTTCTTTGTCGTAATTAAAATTTTTTGCCATATTTTTCAATTCCTCTTATATATATATAATATATTATATAATAATATAAC
>SAAW01000082.1 GCA_009929275.1 Clostridia bacterium | reverse complement strand
ATTCTTTGGCAATTTCATCAATATAAAGAGAAAAGTTCAAAAAATTTTCTGCCCTAAAGAAAAACCCTTTTTTCTTTTTTTCTCGCCAAGTCAACTTTATATAGTTTGATAGCAATCCACTGTCAAAAACTTCATCGTTTTCATAACAATGATTTTCACTCCCGCCCAAAATGTTAAATCCAATGTTATTCGCCAAACTCTCCAAAAGAGTGCTTTTGCCCGTGCCATTATCTCCCAAAATGAATGTTATGGGAGTTGTGAACTTCAAATCCCAGTCCTTTTGAAAAAGTGGCAATATGAAAGGAAATTCAGTTTTTGAAGTGTTTTTCGCACTAAAATTTACATTTTGTAAATATATTTTCATAAAAATATTTTAGCAAATTTTTAGAAATAAGTAAAGTTTGAAAATAATTTTAGAAAAAGATTAGTGTTATTTATTTTTTTAATATTTTTGGAAAAGATTATTTTTTATAATTATTTACTTAAATTTTAATATAATTATATTATAACTCAATAAAAATGCGAAAAAAGTTTGATTTGACCAAAAAATAATGATATAATTCAAGTTATAAAAATATTATTATCTCTTCTAAGGAGTTTCATATGGCTGACCTTTTTGACACTTGGGTTGTGAATAAATATATTGCACACCGTGGTTTTCACGATGACACTCGCCCCGAAAATAGTCTTTCTTCTTTTGAAAATGCTATTGATCACGACTATGGCATTGAACTTGACATCTATCCTTTGGAAGACGGCACTCCCGTGGTTTTTCACGACCACACAATGGTTCGTTTAACGGGAAAAGACGGATATATCCGAAAAATTAAAGATGTGAAAGAACTCAAAACTTACACCCTTTTAAACGCAAAAAATGAGGACACGGGTGAGACAATCCCCACTTTGCAAGAAGCGCTCGACTTCATTGCGAGCAGAACTCCCATTTTGGTTGAAATAAAAGACTACAATGTCAACAGCAATTTTGAGAAAACTGTCTATGAAATTCTTAAAAATTATAAAGGTGAATTTGCAATCCTCAGTTTTAATCCATACACTCTCAAATGGTTTCGGCTTAACGCACCTGAAGTTTTGCGTGGACAACTTGGTTGCTCGATGAAAGGCGAAAAAATGGGCTTTTTTAGAAGATGGATTTTGAAAAGAATGGCACTTAACAAGACTCATTCTCAGCCTAATTTCATTGCTTACAAATGGAACGAAGTGCCAAACAGATTTGTCAACAAATTCAAACAACTTCCACTTTTGGTGTGGGCAGTGCCAAGCCAAAGTGCATATATGAAAGTGGCAAAACACTGTGACAATATCATTTTTGAAGGATTTGAACCAAGAATATAACTGGGGTGGCAACAACTGGGGTGGCAACAAAATTGCGACATTGTTCGCAAAACGATGTTTTGCTCTGCAAAGGGCTCCCTCACAAGGCAACTTGTGTGGGATAGAGGAGAAATGATGAAGCAAGTGACTTTTTTGCTTTTAAGCAAAAAGAAACAAGCGTAATCCATTTCGACGAGTTTCCCCTCCCACTCCCCCTTCACGCTTCGCTTTACGGGAGACACAAAACTGCGACATTGTTCACAAAACGATGTTTTGCTCTGCAATTGCAGTTCTTGTTTCCCCCGTATACC
>SAAW01000081.1 GCA_009929275.1 Clostridia bacterium | reverse complement strand
TATTTTATAAATATCCGCAAAAGCTTTTAGGATATATTAAAAAAGCGAAAGTTATTAGATGAAGAAAAAAAGGTTTTAGTTTGAATTTATTTAATATATATGTTCTTATAGGTATTTTTGGCATTTCGGCAATAGTTTCTTTTTTATTGGTGAAATACAAACATGTTATTCGTATTTTAGATGAGCCAAATGCGAGAAGCCATCATAAAGTTGTCATTCCTCGTAGTGGGGGGATTGCCATTTTTTCAGCTTTTGTTACAGGTGTTTTTTCGCTTGATATTTCGCATGATTATTGGTTTTTAGCTCCTCTTTTTATCATTTTTGTATTAGGTCTTTATGACGACATTAAAGGCATATCTTCTAAAAAAAAGCTTTTAGTTACATTTTTTTCTTCTATGCTTTTATTTTTTTTAGGGTTTGATTTAGAGCGATACGGCCATTTTTTTGGCCATGAAGTTATCTTTCCACTTTGGATTTCATGTTTATTTTTTAGCATTGCTTGTGCTGGTTTTATCAATGCGGTTAATTTAATTGATGGATTGGATGGTTTAGCTTCTTTTATTGCATTGATTATTCTAAGTGCTTTTGCTTATTTGGGGCTTAAATGGGATGACGTCTTTTTGTTCAATATGGCAGTGCTTCTTGGTGTTTCAATCTTGGGTTTTCTTGTTT
The DNA here is from genome assembly GCA_009929275.1 of Clostridia bacterium. Classification (GTDB taxonomy): domain Bacteria; phylum Bacillota; class Clostridia; order Christensenellales; family UBA1242; genus UBA7862. The sequence goes on along the minus strand of SAAW01000081.1, from coordinate 1,011 downwards.
TTAATTGGCATCCTGCAAAAATTTTTATGGGTGATTCAGGAAGCTTGAGCTTGGGATTTATCATTGTACTTTTATGTGTCTATGCGATTAAACAGCATTATATTACAGCTGTTTCGGTTTTATTGTTGGCTGCACTTCCTATTCTTGATACCTTAATTGTTATGGTTCGACGAGTTGTTAATAAGCAAAACCCGTTCAAAGCTGATAAAACACACATTCATCATATTATCTTAAAACAACAAAACAGGCATGTTGTGCGCACTGTTTTATTGATGGGAGTATGGCAAATGCTCTTTACCTATATTGGTTTAGGATTTAAAGTGAGAGATGATGTTTATATTCTTATTTTGTTTCTTCTCTGCTTTTGTCTCTTTTATTTTAGTTTAACGCCAAAAAAGCGACGTAAAGGTTATCATGTTTCATAACAAAAATCGTATTGTTCTCTTATCTCTTTTTGCTTTTTTATTCAGCTTCGCTGTTCGCCTCATTTGGGTTTATCAATTTAATGATTTTGAGAGTTTTAAGTTTGCTGGTGAGTTTATGATTAATACCAACGATGGTTACTTTTGGGCTGAAGGGGCTAGAGACTTGCTCAGTGGCATTTCGCAAAAGTACGACCTCTCTCCCATTGACTCAGCCCCTGCGTGGTTGACGTATGTGGCTGTTAAGCTTTTGCCTTTTTCGTTTGAGACTATTATTTTTTATATGCCTGCTGTTTTGGGCTCGCTCATTGTCATTCCTCTCATTCTCATCGCTCACAATCTTAAAATGATAGAAGTGGGATTTCTAGCTGCTCTTTTAGGCTCTATTGCCGTGAGTTACTATAACCGCACAATGGTAGGGTATTACGACACAGATATGCTGACCATTGTTTTTCCAACCCTATTACTATGGTCACTTATTTTGGCGTTCCGTACGCAAGAAGAGAAGTATCTTTTAATCACAGCTTTAGAAATTATTGCGTATCGATGGTGGTATCCGCAAAGTTACTCATTAGAGTTTGCATTTTTT
>SAAW01000080.1 GCA_009929275.1 Clostridia bacterium | reverse complement strand
ACGTAATTTTTTGTGTGTTGATTCGGCCAAATTTCCAAATCTTTTTCAACATCGAACTCTTTAATAATTTTTTCACCGTATTTCATCTATTTCTCCTATAGTTTTGGGCTTTGAGATATAAAACCCCTGTATAAAATCAGGCTCGTACACTTTTGCTTTTTCAAAAAGAGCCTTTTTATCGACAAATTTTATCATAGTCCGTATGTGAAGCGACCTTGCTAGCTCAATATAATGCTTGAGCAAAACACGGTATGTATCCGCTTCGATATTTTTGGTAAATTCAATATCGAATTTTATCCAATCAACCGTAAGATATTTCAAATACTCGATACTCGCGTTATTCCCGCCGAAATTTCCAAGTGCAATTTTAAAACCGAGTTCTCGGTAACTTTTAACAATTTCATTAAAACGCCCCATCTCTTCATAACTTTTTTTTTCGATAATTTCAAGAATAAAACGATTCGGATCGATTTTGAGACGTTTAAAAAGCGTTTGAAGGTAACGCTTAAAAGCGGTATTTCGCAGCGAAACCGGCGAAATTTCAATGCAAAATAATGCATCACTTTGTTCTAAAAGCGGTTTTAACTCTTCTAAAAGCAATCCAAAAACTTTTTCGTCAAACTCTTTTTCATATCCCGCATGGTTGACGATACGTTGAATTTGCTGTTTACTAAGGATGCCTTGTTCTTGTAAATCAATACGCGTTAAAATTTCATACAGTTTTTGGGAACGGTCGTCGTATTTTACGCAGGGTTGATATTTAAAAAAAAGACGGTTTTCTTGAATGGCATGAACAATCATTTTATTCATTGCATCGGGCTTTAATACTACCTTTTCTTCTTCTTTTTTATCGGTTTCTTCACTCAATAAAATCAATTTTTCAATGATATTTTCCGTCGATTCGTCGTAATGTGCTCCGATCATCGCAAAATCGATCTTAACTTCGATATTGTCGATACCGGCATTTTGAATGCTTTTCGTAAAAAGCATCATAAAGTGTTTCAATTCCGAAGAAGAATAACGCGTATAAAAAAGAAACATACTGTTACTGTAACGACCGATCGGTACGTTTTTTAAATGATGTTCAATCAAAAACGCTTGTAATTTTTCAATCAATTTTTTCAAAACGTTATCGCCGTTATTAAAGCCGTAGCGATCGTTAATATCGCTCAAATTTTTGACATGTAACAAAACGATTAGTGTTTGATCTTTTTGTTTGATCTTTTCGATTTTAGAGAGGATTTTTGTTCGATTAAACGTTTTGGTAATCGGATCGATCAACGTCGTTTGAAAACCGTAATAAATCAAATAAACCGTGTAATACACGTAAACGGGAATTAATAAAATTAGAAGAATAAAATTGAGCGTATCGTGCTTAAAAAGCTGTGATGCATGAAAAAATATACCCAAGAGAAGAAGAAAAGGAAAAGCGATTTTTAAGGCAGTAATAAATCGATTTTCTCTTTCCTTAATCTCTGAATAGAGCATTAAACGTCCAAGTGTTTAACGTCTTTGGCATGATCTTGAATATATTGTCGGCGCGGTTCGACTTCATCGCCCATGAAAAGCGTAAAGGTTTCGCTTGCAAGTTCGGCATCTTCGACTTTAACTTGCAATAAACGCCTGTTTTCGGGATTCATCGTTGTTTCCCAAAGCTGTTCAGGATTCATTTCACCCAGACCTTTATAGCGTTG
>SAAW01000079.1 GCA_009929275.1 Clostridia bacterium | reverse complement strand
CGCTTATCTGTATAAAAAACTATCGATAAACAATCATAGCAGAGCAATAAAAAAATGTAGGCCTATATTGAACTTCCAATACTTCAAAATTATTGTCATTTAAATAATCAATAAAATTATTTACTTTTTTCTGAACTGATTTTTCACTAAAAACACTAGCTATAATTTCAACTTTCATAACACCTCTCCTGTTTCTGGATTATATTTTTTCTGACTATGACGATTTGAGCGTAAATAAGAATTTAAAAATATGGTTTGACTTCTGACTGTAGGAAACCAATCATCGAAACGTTCTGATACTGCATAATCGACTAAATCTCTATATTCAGAACATCCAGTTTCTTTTATCCATTCTATAACTTCTTGTAAAATAGAATCAGTATCAACTCCAATATCTGTTAAATATTGTCTATATTTAAACCCATTATGAGCAACAACATCGCTTTTATTATACTGATATTTTTCAGGATTGTTTCTGTGCCACAAATATTGAACTGACCCTTGTAAATTTTTTGTTTTTACAGGCTCTGGTGCATTTAACATTTCAGAAATTTTTAATACTTGCTTATAACTTTTTTTATTTGAAAAAGAAATTATTATATGCCAATGTGCCTTTTTCGGTTCGTTTGTTGTTTCGTTAATATCTTTATCATGCAACGGACTCTCAATCCATTTTTCTCCAGTTTCGTCTAACAATGTTCTCCAATTTTCAGGAGCAGACTCTGGATAAACAACCCAACTCCAGTTTCTAACTGGGTCATTTTTTTCTAGTTTTTTTTCTGTCATATGCTATAATATTCCTAACCGTAAATATACTAGAGCCATTCGCCGTGGCTCTTTTTTTATTTTCTAGAATTTTCCGCAATCCATAAACTAACAAGAGCAGATTTACTAATTCCCATTTCTTTTGATATAGTTTCTAATTCTTCTGCTTTGTCCAACGACAAAGTTAGCAAAACTCTTTTTTTCTCTTCTGCCATTTTTTACTCCTTCAAATTTCAGTATATCTTATTATATCATAATATTCTGTTTTGTGCTGTTTTGATATATATTAGTATCAATTTTGACCAAGTTACCAAATCTTTTGAAATTCCGTGGTCAAAATTGACCCTTGTTATCACTGGGCTAGAGGGCATTTTGACCAAATTACCAAATTACCACATAGGGGGGGTCGTAGTACCCCCCCATTTTTCCAAATTCCAAATTTTTTTCAAAAATTTTCCAGCGCTACCGCTCGGCAAAATTGCAAGCAATTTTAAAACCATGAGGGAATTTCATTCCCTCAAACTCCCTTGAGCCTCCTCCGACCGAAATAAGGGGCGCTACGCTTATTATTTCATTCAGTTATCGGCTTTCATAATCTAACAGACAACATCTTCACTGCAAAGCCACGCTACGCTCAAGGGCTTTTCCGCTACGATAACGCCTGTTTTAACGATTATGCCGATAACTAAACGAAATAAACGCTAAAAGCTCTTAGAAACGATTTTAAGCACTTTACAGACGTTTTGAATAATTTCTAAGTAAAAATCCCCGCCTAGTTAGTCAAAATTGCTTAAAACGCAAAATATGACGTTCTAGAACTATTCAAAACAAAAAGAGGACTAAACTTTTTTGTTTAGTCCTCTTTTTGTTTTCCTCATCGGTCTGCTCGATGACAGGAGCAGTCAGATTGAAAATCTGAAATATATTCAAATTATTTTCCTAAGGGCGCACTTATATACCA
>SAAW01000078.1 GCA_009929275.1 Clostridia bacterium | reverse complement strand
ACAAAAGTTGTTTCTAAAAAAGTTGAAGTAAAAGAAGTCGTAAGTGATTGGGGTGTAGTGATTGATGATGAAATTTCTTCCAATCTGATTTTTAACAGCAAAGTAAATGCAGAAGAAGTAAAACGGATTATTGAACTAGATAATCAAAACTTGACTGTCAAAACTTAAGGTAGTCAAATTCCTATGTCAAAAAGTGATGCAGATTTAATTAAAAAATTAAAGACAATGCCTTCAATGGGTGTTGCTGTAGTGGATTATGGTAATAAGGCTAAAGCTATGCTGAGTAATGAAACAAATTTTGTTGAGGCATTTTTAAACCCTGAATTAATTGTAATTGTATCAGATGATGATTTTTAACGGCCTTTTTAGGCTTTTTTATTTGAACAACTTTAGCTTAACTGGTAGAGCTAGTTGGTAGATGTATTAGGCACACATTTCTAATTGATGTAGGTTCGAACCCTGCAAGTTGTATTAACTCTGAATGAAAGGGAGGGAAAGAAATGACTGGAGCAGAGAAGACAAAATTGAATGCTTTGATCGCAAAGGCTGAGAAAATCGCCAATGCTAAAGGAGAAAATTTCTTTGATGTCATGACTAGTTTTGTCAACAGTTATATTTTTGACAACGTTGATTATGTCATTGATAAATTGGAAAAAAGATCGCAATCACACGACAATAGGTAATCTATTGTCTTTTTTGTTAGCCTTATGTTTGAGGCTATAGAATATGGAGAATTATTATGGACGTTAATGGTCTTGTTGATAAAATCAACGCTTGGTATCCTATTGTGGTAGCAGTAGGCGGTTCTATTTTAGTTATTGTACTTGCTTATCGGGGGTATCAATGGGGGTCCGCTAATGACCCTCAAGAAGAAAAACAGGCACAAAAAGGTGTTAAAAATGTTGCTATTGGCGGAGGTATTATGATTTGTGCTGCCGTCATTTGGGGATTTATTAAATCAACGTTTGGAGGGTAGCCAGTGTATGTAGAACTTCATCTTGATAAAAAAGTCGCAAAACAATTGTCTAGTACTTTTTTTCAAAAAGAAAAGGCAAATCAAGTGTTGAAAGAGTTACTCAACATTGCCCAAGCCTCAAACAGAGTGATCCCATTTACTTTCAGTTTGTATAATGACGAAAAGAAGCAATCTGCTTTTTGGAGCTTGTCGGCTGACAGCTATGAAATAGGGGGCCGTAACATTATTGATAACTTTGATTGGTATTTTGAAGAGGATGTCAAAAAATTCTCTGATGAAAAAGATGAGATTTCAAAACTTCTAGCCTATTATTATGGTGCTAAATCAACAGAAACGAATGATGAACCTGATGTAGTCAGTCTGTTCGACAACAAGAAAAAAACGTTCTCTTTTTTTAGTAGGTTTAAAAAAACTGAAGAAGAAACAGACTCAACTGAATTTCCAGATGAGATAGTAACAGATATACAAGAAGAGTCACATGTAACTGAGTTACCTGATATTGTTGAACCAAACAAGTTAAGCGAGCCTGTACTTGAAAAAAGTGGAAAAAACATAAAAGGCAAGTTATTTTTTGTATCTACGATGACTGTCGTTTTTGTTGCTGTTTCAATTTTTTGTGTTTTAACCTTTGTTCCCAGAGCTCCAAAAGTTTCTAAAGCACAAATTGTCTCGGCTCCTAAAGTACAACAAGTTAAGAATGACAAGTTAATTCAAAGTGTTGTAGATAAACAGGAAAAAGGGACCACAATCGAAGTTGAACAAAAAAATAAA
>SAAW01000077.1 GCA_009929275.1 Clostridia bacterium | reverse complement strand
TTATCATTTTATTCCTCATAATTAAGGCAAACTACTTAGGATTATACCACATTTTTAACGGGTTGACTTTTTTTATGGCTACTGATATTTTGATTTTATGAAATAATCAAATTGCCCGACTAATTTATTTTTTTTGTTTGATGCCCTTTTTGGCGGTTGTGTTTTTTGGAGGCAATTATGTTATTGGTCAATGGTTCAAATGTGTGTTTTTCTTACCCCGGTTCTCCCGAAATAATTTTCGAAGGCATTTCATTTTCTGTTTATTCAGGAGCAAAAATAGGGATAGTCGGCTCAAATGGGAGCGGAAAAACTACTCTGCTTAAAATAATTCAAAATAGTGCTGAAAAACTAAAAGTGGGTTATCTCAGTCAAGAGATATGCTTTTCTGATAATCAAAGTATCAGAAGTTATATTTTAAGTGCTTTTACTGACTTGGGAGAAATTTACGAGAAAATTTCTTTGCTTGAGTCCAAAATTGAATTGTCTGAGGCCGAAGGTGTTATTTTAGCAAGTTTATACACTGATTACAGCGAAAAAGACGGATTTACAATCGAAGCCGAGATAGATAAAAAAATACCTTTGATGGGGCTTGAGTATTGTGATTTGAATGGCAAAATGCATTTGTTAAGCGGCGGCGAAAAAACAAAAGTTGCTTTGCTGCGCCTTTTAATTACAAATCCGGATATTCTGATATTGGACGAACCAACAAACCATCTTGACACAGAGACTCTTGACCGGCTCGAAGGTTTTCTTGGAGAATCAAATACCGGTTACTTAATTGTCAGTCATGACAGAAAATTTTTAGATTCCTGCTGCACAGAAATATGGGAAATCAAGGACAAAAAAATAAATATTTATTCCGGCAATTACTCTGATTATAAAAAATGCAAAAATGAAAAATTTTTGCGTGCTTTAGAAACTTCTAAACAACTTGAAAAACAAATATCAAAACTTGAAATTGCAGTCGATAAAACCCGCACTGAAGCAAATAAAATGGAAAACTTCAAACCAAAAAGAAGTTTTGGGAAAGGCAAAAAAATATGCAAGCGAGATGCAGGATCGGGTAAAGCACTTCTCAGAACTCAAAACAAGCAACGTGCGGCTAACGCAATGAGCCTGCGACTCGGAAGAATGACAGAGCTGTCTGATAAGCTTAAACCTTTTATTGAAAAAAAGCGCTCTCTGTCTTTTGGCGAGAACAATTTGAGAAATAATACCGTTTTAAAAATTGAAAAAATCAGCAAAAAATACGGCGATAACATCCTTTTTGACGAGTTTTCGCTGATTGTTTCAAACAAAGACAGTTTGGCAATAACAGGCCCTAACGGAAGCGGAAAGAGCACTTTGCTTAAGATGCTCATGGGAATTGAAAAAGTTGATTCAGGCAGTTATTCGTGGGCTTTGCAAGCATCAATTGGTTATTATTCTCAGGAATTAGAACTCTTAGATCCACAAAAAACTGTTTTGGAAAGTGTTTTGAAAGGGCAATTAACCGAAGAATCAAGAGCGAGAACAATTTTGGGCTGTTTGCGTCTCGAGAAAGATGCTGTATTAAAAAAGACAACTGAGATCAGTTCAGGTGAAAAAAGCAAAACTATGTTAGCTTCTTTATTATTTGATTCACCTGATGTGCTTGTGTTAGACGAGCCGACAAACCATCTCGAAATAGAAGCAAGAGAAGCCTTGGAATCAGCCCTTGAGAATTATGGCGGCACCCTGATTTTCGTTTCTCACGACAGATATTTTTTT
>SAAW01000076.1 GCA_009929275.1 Clostridia bacterium | reverse complement strand
GGTTGTGTTTATTTTTGTGGGGTTTTTAGAAGTCATTCATATTGATATTAAAAACAACAGCTATATTTCAAGCGTTACGAATGAAAAAATCCCATCAGGTTTTGTTGTGAGGGATGATAGTAAAAATGTGCGTTTCATAGGGCAAGAACATCGAGAATTAGTTAAAAATAGTCCATTCTTTCAAAAGCACGAACAACTTTATCAATCAGTAAATAAAAGTGAATTTGTCTTTTCATTTATTGAATATGTGAAAAATTTGCTTCACTACTCTTTTAAAAAATCTTATTCAAGCGAAGTTTATCAGGCTGATTTTTTCATGCGTATTTTATTGGGAGGATTGTTTTTTATATGGTTGATATATAGGTATCTATTGAGAGCAAAATTTGAAATACTGCCTGTACGATTCAATCTATATAATCAAATAGGAGAACAAAACGCACAATCTAAAAAAGTGTATGACATCTTTTTAAAAAAGAACGATAATCAAATCATTTATAAAAACGCTTCTAAAATCAACTATGACAACTATGTCAAAGGATTAGAGGACATCAAGCAATTTCTTGGAATGGAAAATTTAGAAGTTCAAAGATTCAAAAAGGCTTCTGTGGCATTGGTGGTTTCTAAAATTCCTTCATCGGTGAAGTTTGATGTGTCAAAGTTAAAAAAGGGATTGATTTATATGGGGGTGGATAAGTATTTAAAAGATTTCTATTTATCTATTAAAAATATGACGCATACCATTGTTGTCGCTGAAACGGGTGCGGGAAAATCTGTCTTTGTTCAAAATTTTTTAGTTTCTCTGTTTTTCAACCATGAAGAGATTGAGCAGTTCTATTTGATTGACCCAAAAAAAGCCGAATTTGGAAGGTATCAAAAATTAAAAAAAGTGGTGTATGTTGAAAATGATATTGACATCTTGGAAACATTAAAAACGCTTCAATCGGTTATGTATGCAAGATATGAGAGTATGAAGCGTGATGACTTGGACAATGGGGATGTGATTTATAATGGAAAATTCATTATTTTAGTGATGGATGAGTTTGGAACATTAGGAACGATTGCCGATACAAAAATGAAAAATGAAGTGGAGAGAATTTTGATAGACTTGGCGCAAAAGAGTAGACGCGCAAAAATTAGAATGGTTTTTATAGGACAAAAAGCAACGCGTGAGAGTATTTCATCCAATGTATTAGCCAATTTGTCTAGTAGAGGTGTTATGAAAACAGAAGATGGGGACAATATTATCAAAATGGTGGGGAATAAAGAAGAGTTAGAAGAACGAGGGGTAAATCCTAAAAAGTTTTGTAAGGGTAGGCTTTATTTCAAAGATGGTGCAAGTGGAGTCAATACTTTAATACAATCGCCATTTTTTAACTTATCGGATAAAACCCATATTGAGTATTTAAAAACCATTGTGAAGGATTTAATCCCTTCAAAAAATGAAACGATTAAACAATCTTTGAGCGATGCAAGTATCAAAAGTATAAAAAGTGCTGACTTTTATGAAAAAAATTTAAAAAATTTGTGGGAGCGTGTTAAAAATATTCAGGATGAAAACAAAGCAACAGAACTTAGAAAAGCAATTCAGAGCTGTAAAAGAGATTTGAAGCGTCAAAAAATGGATGATTTAGATATTAGGATAGAAACTCTTCACAAACAACTTTCCATTTAAAAACAAGGTTATTGGGGTTCTCCGTGGTGGCTTGCCACAACGGAGGTTCTCAATGTTCTTGTTTTTTCCACAATCAATTTCAAAATTTTATTTTT
>SAAW01000075.1 GCA_009929275.1 Clostridia bacterium | reverse complement strand
GAGATTCCAGGACAAAAAGACAATTTATTTGTCACAAAAATCTCTTTTTTTTGATTCAATTTGAGCAATTTTTTCAGAGATTGTTAAGTTCTTTTGGTCGGTATATTGCTTAGCATCTTCATTCATGCTTTTTATTTCAGATTTAATTTCGCTAAGAACATCCGTGATGGCTTGTTTATTCGCATCTTGGAGTACAAGCATGCTTTGGTTCACACTCGCTTTGGTGTCGTTTAATTCGGAGGAAATTGTGCTTTGTACCTCGTTCAATTTCTTATCAACATTTGTCTCGATCTTTTTTATGTCATCGCCTAGTTGGGTAATCTGCTGATCTTTTATTTCTTGCCATTTATTTAATGGATTTACCTCCAATGTTAGCTCTTGAACTTTGGTCTCAACGACGGGTCTTTTTGCCTCTCTCCACATTAAGAGACCCCATTTGAAAAGCACTAGCATAATGAATAAGCCGACTGAAAAAAAGAGCATAACACCTACAATTCTTTTTACAGTCTTCTTTCTAATGTCACTCACTTTTTGATCAAGAGTGGACAATTCATCCAATGCATCCGTCTCGTGCTCACTATTCTTTTGATCGCTCGGTGTAGTAAGCTTTTTTAGTTTTTTGAATAACTCATACACTTTATCTGTTAAGAGAAGGAGAGAATTGTTTTTTTGTTTTATGAATCCATCATTGTTTGAAATGCCGTGATCTTCATTCTCCTGAGAGCCATAAATAGGTTTTTTTTCGTTCTCATCAATCATCTGCACCCCTTTGTTTAACGATGAATAAGCGGGTGCCTTTACCTGGTTCTATGATGTCGTGGATAAAGGTAATTCCATAAATGCCTTTTTGCCCTTTAAAAATTTCGGCGTCCGTGTTGATCGCATATTGGGTTAGATTTGTCATGAGATACTCAACACCCGAATAATTTTTACCTTGAAATTCTTTGATCGATCGAAAATGCAATCCCCCACTTGTAAATTCTTCTTGTTTTGAAATGACCTCATAACCTTTAGGCGGTTCGCCGTTATAAAGTGCTTTTGTAATTGCGACAACAATTTTTTCATGATTAGTCGACTCAAATTTTTGAGCGACATCTTTTTTGGCTTCGTAATCTATAAACTTGTAAAGGCTGTCTTGCACATCTTCATTATTTTCGACCACTTTTAGATTTATAACAATGGGGTATTTTTCATATCCAAAAACAATGAGTTGAGTTTCTCCAACTTTACGAGGATAAAATTTAAAAAAATTACCGCCTTTTTGCCATTCGATAGGTTTTTTCCTACCATTTAAGGGAGGCAAGTTAGGGGCACTTGCTCCTGATGGCTTAGTTGCTTGCATTGGATTTTTTTTATCATCTAGATTGGGCAACGCATAATCTTGTGGCTCGGTTTGCGCCGTAGGTATGTTATCTGAAGATACATCCTTATTCGATGATGAAAGTGATACAAAAGGCGTAAAGTCATGACTTTTAATCTCAAACGGAAATTCGATTGTGCTGAACTCTTTTAATGGGAGCAAAAACGTAATTTTTCGCACAATAGGAATATCTTTCGCTTGAACATTGCTTGCAATTAATGCAAGTGCGATAATGCTACTGTAAGCAGTTCGTGCCGAAATCTTCAACATATAAAACTCCATCATCGTAAATTTTTAAATCAACTGCAAAATGGCATTCTTTTTTTGGCATATTTTTAGTGCCAATAGAAACCTGAGCTACTCCATTATAGGTGAGTCTGAGTTTGTTTTCTTCTAGTTTTTGTGGCTCACTTGCC
>SAAW01000009.1 GCA_009929275.1 Clostridia bacterium | reverse complement strand
TTTACATATATAACTACATAATATATTTATTAATATATAACAAATATAATATATATTCATAATAGCCGTTTGTCAATGGAATATAAGAAATTTAAAACAAAAATTTGCCAAAATTTAAAAAGCGTTTATGAGATGTTCTGCTTCAAAATTTCTCTCGTCACAGCCAAGAATTGCCAGACAATCAAAGCGAATTGGAACTTTATCGACGAGATTATTCTTTAAAAGATAGCACATAGCAACATTTTTAATTGTGTTTTGTTTGCGAAAATTTACTGCTTCCCTTGGGTCTCCAAATTTCCTTGATGACCTCGTTTTTACTTCCACAAAAACCAAAACTTTAGCATCAAGAGCAATTATGTCAATCTCACCAAGTTTTGTCCTATAATTTCTTTCGACAATGATAAGTCCCTTTTTTTTCAAAAAGTTACAAGCAAAACTCTCGCCTTTGTCGCCCGTCAGTCTATTAAAAAACATAACTCGCTCCTTTCAAAAACTTAAAAAATTGCCAAGTTTACCCCACAAAATGCTTAATAAAACTATCTCTATGAATGTCACATTTGCCGAATTTTTTGAGCAGTTCAATATGCTCTTTCGTGCCATATCCCTTGTGTTTTTCAAAATGATAATTGGGGAATTTTTTTGACATTTCTCCCATAAATCTATCTCTAAAAACCTTTGCCAAAATGGACGCCGATGCAATGTTATAACTGAGTGCGTCACCTCTAATTATGTTCACTTGCGAGATTTCTGTGTCAATCTTCACCGCATCAATCAGCACTGTTTGAGGCTTAACACTCAGCCCTTCAAGTGCCCTTTTCATTCCAAGTTTTGTGGCGTTTAAGATGTTAATTTCATCAATTTTCTTTTCGTCCACCAAAACGATTTTATAAGAAATCGCCTTTTCAATAATCTTTTCAAAAAGCAAATCTCGTTTTTTTGCGCTCAACTTTTTACTGTCGTTAATGCCCTCAATCAAATCTTCTTTTTCAAGTGGCATAATCACACACGCACAACACACAGGCCCTGCCAAAGGCCCTCGCCCTGCCTCATCAATGCCAGCGACAAGCCCAAATTGATTATATTTATTTTCATAATCAAACATTTTTGCAAACCCCTTTATTCTTTTCAAAACTCTTGCAAACAAAGACAATAAGAAGACATTTTAGCCCCATTTTTGCTTAATTTTGTGTCAATCAAGCACAATTTTGCCAAGTCTTCCTTTCCTAAAATCGTCAATAATCATTCGCCCACACCTGTCATAGTCGAGTTCATTGTTTTTAAGTAGACAATTTCTACTTGTGCAAATTTTTTCTAAAATATCCAAAATTTCGCAGTTATCTTCAATTTTTATGTCATATCTTTTTTCCAGCAAATCGCCATACTTTTTAACAATATCTTTGATAAAATAGAAAGCAAGGTCGTCCAAAAGTTCATCTTTAATACTCCCAATGTATGCCAAATTTTTCCCAATTCTTTCTTCCTCAAACGAAGGCCAAAGAGTGCCGGGGGTGTCGAGGAGTAAAAAACCCTCTTTCGTCGTCACCCACTGTTTGCCTCTTGTCACACCAGGTCTGTCGCCAGTGGTCGTCTTTGAGAACCCACACATATTGTTTATAAGAGTGCTTTTCCCAACATTAGGAACGCCAACAACCATTACCTTAATTGAGTAATTGATACCTTTTGATTTTTTAAGTTCCACTTTTTCTTCGAGGAGTTTTTTCGCACTCAAAAAAAGCACTTTGCCCGAGTTTGATTGAGTGCTGTTAAGTGCCACAACATCTGCATTTTGCTTTTGAAGAATACTTTTAAAACGCGTTATATCTTTTTCGTCCACCAAGTCCGCTTTATTTAAAATATAAATAATTTTCTTGTTTTTTGCAACTTGTGTAAGTTTTGGGTTAAAGCACGAAAGAGGTGCTCTTGCATCAAGCAAATAGAAAACAATGTCAATGTTTTTCATTTCTTTTTCCATTTCTCTAAGAGCCTTTGTCATATGCCCCGGAAACCATTGTATAACCATTTTTACCCCTTTTTTGTCTTATTTTGGTGCTAATAATATGTAAATTTTTTCTAAATTTATGTTTTTGACAAACAATTTTAAAGTAAAATTTTATTTAACTTTTTGAGAAGATTGTTTTTTTTTCCATTTCCTAAACAAATCAGGACGCCTCTTTTTTGTTATTTCAATCATTTTTTCCATTCGCCATTTGTCCACTTCCTTATGATTTCCGTCAAGAAGCACCTGAGGGACTTTCTCATTTTGGAACTCACTTGGTCTTGTATATTGAGGATATTCGAGCAAATTTTGTGAAAAACTCTCCATATTTGTCGCGTTTTCGTTTCCAAGAACATTTGGAATATATCTCGCCACAGCGTCAACAAGCACCATTGCAGGAATTTCTCCGCCTGTCAAAACATAGTCGCCAATGGAGATTTCCTCGTCGACACAAAGAGAGATAATTCTCTCATCAATGCCCTCATAATGTCCGCAAATAAGCACCAAATTCTTCTTATTTTTTGCAAGTTCTTCCACTTTTCTCTGCGTCAAAACATTCCCTTTTGGTGAAAAATATATGACATAACTTTGCTCATTTTTCACACTTTTAATGGTGTCAAAAAGAGGCTGTGGAGTCATAATCATTCCCGCTCCACCGCCATATGAATAATCGTCACATCGCTTGTTGTTATCAAGCGAAAAATCTCTTATGTTATGCGTCTTAATTTCAAGCAAATCATTATTTTGAGCGCGTTTTAAAATGCTGTGATTAAGGGCATCAAACATTTCTGGGAAAAGAGTTAAGATGTCAATTTTCATATCGCCACCTCGTCAAGTCTTTCTTTAAAAACAATCAACTTTTTGTTTTTAATGTCAACTTTTTTTATAACTTTTTTAAGGAAAGGAAAACTTCTCCTCGCCCCACCGACCATATAATTTATAATGTCCACGGTTGGATATTTTTCCACACTTTCAATAACTCCCACAAACTTCCCGTTTTCGTCCACCATTTCGCAACTTTCAAGGTCTCCAATCAAAAATTCGTCATCGTCAGTTTGAAGATTTTTCTCGTCTGCAAAAATAATCTTATTTCTAAATTTTTCCACTTTTTCAATAGTGTCCATTTTTGAAAGTGTCAAATAGCCAAAATCTTTGTAAAATCTCACGCTTTTCACTTCAAAGTTTTCATTCAATATAACAACATTTTTCAAACTGCGCCAAAAATCAAGGTCGTGTGTAAAACATTCAACCTTAATTTCTCCTTGAAGTCCCTGAGGTTTTAAAACTTTTGCAATTTCAATCATAATTTTCTATTTTATTTTTAGAATATATTTTTTATCATCGTCGTGCGATGCCGAATGCAAAATAAATCGGATTGCTTGAGCAATTTTGCCATTTTTTCCAATAATCTTTCCGACTTCATTCTCTGCAACACTCACCTCAAAAATCACAGCATGCTCTTCTTCTTTTTTGGCAATTTTCACAGAGTCTTTGTCATCAACCAAGGCATTCACAATAAATTTCAATAATTCTTCCATTTTTTTCTCCTATTAAATTTGTGATTTATGCCTTTTTAACATCTTTCTTTTTTGGGACAATTTTCTTGCTTGTAAAGTGGGCTGCGTCTTTCACTGCACCTGCTCTGACAAGAAGTGTTCTTGCGGTCTCGGTTGGTTGTGCGCCATTTGCAAGCCATTTTGCAGTCTTTTCAAGGTCAAGTTTAAGGTTGTCATTTTCGATTAGTGGGTTATAAAATCCCAATGACTCAATGACTTTTCCATCTCTGCTTGTTCTTGAATCTGCCACGACAATTCGATAGAAAGGACTCTTTTTGTCCCCCATTCTAGTTAGTCTAATTTTCACTGCCATTTTGTTTTTTCTCCTTTTTTTTATTTTTGTATACAAATTTTTTTAAAAAGAATATAGTAGATTTCTTTCAAAAAAATAATAAAAAACTTGTTTAAAATCCAAACCTTTTCATTTTGCCATTTTTCATCTGTTTCATCATCAGTTTGGATTGTTCAAATTGTTTTAAAAGTCTGTTCACATCTTGGATTTGAGTGCCACTTCCGCTGGCAATTCTCTTTTTGTTTGTGCCTTTAATGAGTTCGGGATTTCGCCTTTCCCTTTTTGTCATACTCTGAATGATTGCCTTATTTCTTAAAAGTTCGCCTTCGTCAACATTCATTCCTTTCATTTTTCCACTCATTCCGGGAATCATATTCAAAAGGTCGTTTATGTTGCCCATTTTGTTCACTTTGTCCATTTGCTCGAGATAGTCATCAAAAGTGAAACTGCTCTCCCTGAACTTCTTTTCAAGTTGCTTAGATTCTTCTTCACTCACGGCACTTTGAGCCTTTTCGATGAGAGTTAGAACATCGCCCATTCCCAAAATGCGAGATGCCATTCTGTCGGGATAAAAGGCTTCAATATCGCCCATTTTCTCGCCAATTCCACAAAATTTGATGGGCTTTTTGACAACTTCGCTGATAGACAAGGCTGCTCCACCACGGGTATCGCCGTCAAGTTTTGTGAGGATAACACCTGTGAGGCTTATGTCGTCGTCAAACGACTTCGCCACATTCACCGACTCTTGCCCGTTCATAGCGTCAACGACCAAAAGCACTTCTGTTGGGTTAATATTTTTCTTAATCTCAAGGAGTTCGTCCATAAGTTCCTTGTTGATTGAAAGTCTGCCCGCAGTGTCAATTATGACAGTGTCAAGCATTTTTTTGTTTGCATAGTCAATGGCTTGTTTGCAAGTTTTCACAACATTTTGTGTGCCTTTCTCAAACACTTCCACAGAGACATTTTTGCCCACGACTTTGAGTTGCTCTATTGCCGCAGGACGATAGATGTCACACGCGACGAGGAGAGGTTTTTTGCCCTGACCTTTAAGGAGCATTGAAAGTTTCCCACACATTGTGGTTTTTCCACTTCCTTGCAGTCCGCAAAGCATAATCACCGTTGGGAGTTTGCTGGAAACTTCGAGTTTTGCACCAGTTTTGCCAAGCAGAGAAACGAGTTCTTCATTCACAATCTTAATCACTTGTTGTCCCGGCGTCAAACTTGTTAAAACTTGCTGTCCAATTGCTTTTTCGCTCACTCTTTGCACAAAATTCTTCGCCACCAAAAAGTTGACATCGGCTTCCAAAAGAGCCACTCGGATTTCCCTCATTGCTTCTTTGATTTCAAATTCAGTAAGTTTGCCACGATTCGTCAAGTGAGAAAAAATGTGGTTTAGTCTTAAAGATAAGTTTGAAAACATAGCCATTTCACAACACCTCCAAAAGTTTATTAAGTTCACAAGAAATTTCATATTTTGGAACAATTTGCTCTGAAAGAAGATGGGAACAAATGCTTATGTGAAGTTTAATTTTCTCAAACTTTTCAAGAATTTGAAGTTTTACTTCATAATCTTCAAGGGTTTTAAGACTTCTTTTCACAAGGTCATTAACAGATTGCCTTGAAGTGCTGTTCGCCTCGGCAATCTCGCTGAGAGAAAAGTCAAAATCCAAAAAATCTTTTAAAACAGAAATTTGCTTTTCGGTTAATAATTTTCCATAAATATCAAAAAGTAAACTCAATCTTAAATTGTTTTTAATCTCCAAAATATTCCTCCAAACAAATTCAAAAAAAACATTGCAAAAATTTCTAAAACGCACTAATTTTATCTAACAATATTTTACAATAAAACTATATTACACTAAAAAAAACACTTTGTAAAGTAAAATTACTTTACAAAGTCGCATTTTTTATTATTTTTCTTTTTAAATGATGCTTTCAATAAAACTTTTGCTGTCAAATTCTTCAAGATCGTCCACCCCTTCGCCCACACCAATATAATAAATAGGCACTTTCAGTTCTTGTATGATTGGGAAGACAATGCCCCCTTTGCTCGTTCCATCAAGTTTTGTAAGAACAA
Source organism: Clostridia bacterium (assembly GCA_009929275.1). Lineage (GTDB taxonomy): Bacteria > Bacillota > Clostridia > Christensenellales > UBA1242 > UBA7862. The sequence continues at coordinate 35,299 of SAAW01000009.1, read as the reverse complement.
TGCCGTCTATTCCAACGGCGTCTTTAAATGCATTGATTTGGACAATGGAATTCTGCCCGATTGTCGCGTCCAAAACGATTAGGTTTAAAAAAGACGCTTCGCTCCACTCTCGCTTTGCAATTCTGCCCATCTTTCTGAGTTCTTCCATAAGATTAACCTTTGTGTGAAGCCTTCCTGCCGTGTCGATGATTAAAACATCGCATTTTTTCGCTTTTGCACTGGCGATGCCGTCAAAAACAACCGCTGAAGCCTCGGCTCCCTCTTTGTGTTTCACAATCTTAACATCGGCACGCTTTGACCATTCGGTGAGTTGTTCGATTGCACCTGCTCTGAAAGTGTCGCCCGCCACAAGCATAACAGATTTATTTTGATTATTAAAATATTTGGCAAGTTTGCCAATTGTGGTTGTTTTGCCCACGCCATTCACACCAACAACTGTGATGATAAGTGGAAATTTATAGGGTTCTCTTGGGGCTTCGTCTAAAATTTCTTTTAAAATATTTTTAAGTTCAATTCTAGCGAATTCTTGCCTAACAATATGCTTTTCAACAAGCCTTTCTTTAAGTCGTTTAATAATTTCCTGAGATGTCTTCACCCCAATGTCTGAACTGACAAGCGCACATTCAAGGTCTTCATAAAAGTCGCTTGAAACGTCTGTGCCATGAAAAACAGCATTAAGTTTGCTTAAAAAAGCATCTTTTGTTTTTTTCAAGCCTTTTTTTATCGAACTGAAAAGTCCCACTTTTTTTCTCCTTTTTAAAAATTAATTAACTTTTTTTCTTTTTGTTTTTCTTCTTCACTGGAGGCTTTGATTGCCTCTTCAAGTTTAACAGACACAATCTTTGAAACACCCGGCTCTTCCATTGTGACTCCATAAAGCGAGTCGGCAAGCATCATTGTTGGTTTTCTGTGAGTGATAACAATGAATTGCGTTTCTTTAGAAAAGTTTTTTAAATATTGTGCAAAACGCGTGACATTTGAGTCGTCAAGAGCCGCTTCAATCTCATCTAACAAGCAAAATGGCATTGGTCGAAGCCTTAAAATTGCAAACAAAATGGCAATTGCCGTCAAAGCTTTTTCTCCACCGCTTAAAAGTGTGATGCTTTGGAGTTTCTTTCCCGGTGGTTCAGCGATAATTTCCACACCTGCTTCAAGTGGATCTTCACTCTCGGTGAGTTCAAGTTTCGCATTTCCGCCACCAAAAAGTTCCCTGAAAGTCTTTGAAAAGTTGACTTGAATTTTAGCAAATTCGTTGTTAAAACGGCTTATCATTTCAGTTGAAAGGTCTTTAATAATTTTTGTTAAATCCTCTTTTGCAGTGGTGAGGTCTTGCGATTGAGCACTCAAAACTTCATATCTTTCCATAAGATCTTTGCAATCTTCAATGGCATTGACATTTATGTAGCCAAGTTTTGCAATGTCTTTTTTAAGTCTGTTAATCTCAATCATTCCTTGCTTGACGTCAAAATTTTCCACTCTAAGTGGAATACAAGACGAATAGACAAGTTCGTAATCTTCATAGATTTTTTCTTGCATCGTCTCAATGTCTGTGTCCACTTTTGTAAGATTTGAAGTCTGCTGATATTTCTTTTCCTGCACGGCATTAATTTCCGTCATCAATTGTGCTTTGCTTTCGTCAAGTTTTTTGATTTCAATTTGAAGAGTTTTCTTATTTTCATCAAGTTTGAACAATTTTTCCTTTGCTTTTAAAATCTTTTCCCTAATGCCCGTGTCGTCCACTTCGTCAAGTTTTGCACTCACAATTTCTTTGGCACTCGACAAATTGTCTTCCACTTTTTCAAGGTTATGCTTTATTTCAATTATTGAAAAATTAATCTGTTTTATGCTCTCATCGAGGCGAGTAAATTCACTTTCAAGATTTGAAATCTCTCCTTCCAAAGTCGTCTTTTCAATCTTAATCTCAGTGAGTTTTTCTTGCAAAACATCTCTTTCTTGCCTTAATTTGTTAAATATTTTTTGGCTACTTTCAATCTTTTCGTTGCCAATGTCTTGTGAAAAAACATTTTTATCACTGTTTGACAAAGCGTTTGAAATGACTTCAATTTTGGTGGCATAATTAATTCTTTCCTGACTTGTCAAAATCCTTTCTTTATCCAGTTCTTCCACATAAATGCTTAGTTGTTCAAGGTTTTGGGATTGTTTGGCATTCTCCACCTGTTCTTTCACAACTTTTTGCGACAAAATTTCGCTTTCTTGCAAAAGGTTGGCAAGTTTGTTTTCAAGATTTTGCTCCAAAGATTTATATTCTGCAAGGCTGTTTGTTATCTTTGAAATTTGCACAGAAAGGTTGTCAATTTCGCCCGTTCTCATAAGAAGATTTGAAGTGATTGCCTTTTTGCTCCCGCCAGTGATTGAGCCTTGTGTGGAGAAAACTTCACCGTCCAAAGTGACAATCTTAAAAGAAAAATTCGTCTGTCTGGCAAGTGCAATCGCCTTTTCCACACTCTCCACAACAACGGTTCTAGCAAGCAAACTTTCAAAAATAACACGAAGTGACGAGTCATATTTCACAATGTCCGAAGCGACGCCACAGGCTTTGTATCTCCTAACAATCGACATTTCTTCATTTGAAAGACATCTCACTTTCATTGAAGATATTGGCAAAAAAGTCGCCCTGCCTAAATTGTTTTGCTTTAAATATTTAATCAAAAAATCAGCGTCTTCTTCATTTTGAGTAATGACATTTTGCACAGCCCCGCCGAGAGCAACTTCAATGGCGGTCTCATAGCCGTTGGGGACATTCATACACGACGCAACAAGCCCAATAATTCTCTTTTGAAGTGCCACTTGTGACTTGCTGTCTTGCATAAGGCGTTTAACGGAATAGTTAAACCCATCAAAGTCTTTTTGCATATCTTCCAGCACTTTTTTTCTGTTTTTAAGGATTTCAATATTAGAAGTGTTTTGATTAATTTTAAATGAATTTTCTTTGATTTGATTTTGAATTTCAACAATTTTCGACTGCGTTTTTTCGCTTTCAAGTTTCATTTTTTCAAAACTATCTTCGGCATCTCTTGCATTTTTTGTAACAACCAAGAGAGTGTCTTGTTTTTCGTTTAATTTAGTCTGCAAAGCCTTAATCTTGACGTCAAGTTCTGTAATACTGTTTTGATATGCCTCTTTTTGTGCATTCAAAGCAGAAATATTGGACTTAACATCGGTGAATTTTGATAGTTCAAAAATCATTTCTTTTTGTTTTTTTGTCGTTTCGTCTTCTGCCCCTGTGAGTTCGTCCACAATTTTGAGGTATTTTTGAGTGATATCTCCAAGTTTATAGCAAACATCTTTATAAAATTTCTGCTTTTCAGCCCTTGCTCTTTCACAATTTTCAAGGAGCAAAATGGTGTTGTTTTTGTTTAAAATTTCTTTTTCATAGTCTTGTTTGAGATTTTCTCTCTCGTCCGACAAAAATTTGAGTCTTTCCCTCATAACGTTCGTCTCGCCCGCGCGTTTTTCAAGGTCGACAGTAAGAGTGAGGATTTGGTCGTTTAAACCTTGTAGAGTACTGTCAATTTGGGAAACTTCTGTCATTTTGTTTTCATAAGCGTCATTAACAATATTGAGATTAGTTTGTTTCAAATTCAGTTCTTCATCAAAGCCGTCAATCTTCGTTTGAATTGTTTTCTTCATATCGCTGATATTGTCAAATTGATTGATATAAACATTCACTTCAAGAGTTTTGAGTTGTTCTTTATATTCAAGAAAAAACTTTGCATTTTCGCTCTGTTTTTTGAGGGGTCCAAGTTGTTTTTCCTGCTCTGCAAGAACGTCACGAGCCCTGTTCAAATTCTCCTCTGTGCGTTCAAGTTTGCGTTCTGCTTCAATTTTACGTTGCTTAAATTTGGCAATCCCTGCTGCTTCTTCAAAGATTGCACGCCTATTTTCAGGCTTCGCACTGATGATTTCTTCCACTTTGCCTTGCCCGATGATTGAATATCCTTCTTTGCCAATGCCAGAATCGTGAAGAGCATTCACAATATCTTTCATTCGGCATGGAGTTCCGTTTATGAGATATTCGCTTTCGCCAGATCGATAGAGTTTCCTTGTGAAAGCAACTTCGTCGAAATTGAGGTCAAACATTCTGTTTATGTTGTCAAAAAAAAGCGAGACTTCACAAAATGACATACTCTTTCTTTTTTCTGTGCCATTAAAAATGACTTCTTGCATATTACTGCTACGCAAAAGTTTTGTGCTTTGTTCACCAAGAACCCACCTGATTGCATCGGAAACATTGCTCTTTCCGCAACCATTTGGACCGACAATCCCTGTGATTCCCGTGTCAAATTTAATTTCCAGCCTATCTGCAAAAGACTTAAAGCCTGCAAGTTCTATCTTCTTAAAGTTCAATTTTTTGCTTCCTTTATAAACTATTTATTTAAGAAATTTTATCAATTTTTCTTCGTCGCTTAAAGCAATTTTGGCACAATCAATCTGTGCTTGTTTTTTGCTCTGTGCTGTGGAACGTGCCACAAAAATGTCGTTTATATAGACTTCGGCACAATATGTCCCCGTTTCGTGAGGCAGTGCATATGTGAAATATACAAGAGTTGAACCTTTAACTTGTTGCACTCGTTCTTGAAGTTGAGTTTTGAAGTCTAAATCTCTCTTTTTAACGCTTGAAGTGGTGTTTATAAACCTGAAAACGAAGCGTTTTGCCTTGTCCATACTGCTGTCGAGATAGATTGCACCGACTAAACTCTCAAATAAATCTTCTTTCATAGACTGAGAAATTGCATTCTTGCCAAAACTCTTGCCCACAAGCAAAAATTCGTCGAGTTTAAGCGTGGAGATTATGTTTGCCAAATTGTCGCTATTAACCATTTTTGCTCGCCATTTACTCATCTTGCCTTCTTCGACGTCAAACTTATTATAAAGTTCTTCGGCGATAAGAAAATTCAAAATTGAGTCGCCCAAAAATTCCAATCTTTCATTGCTTGCGGTTCCATTTTGATTAGCAAAAGATGAGTGTGTGAAAGCAAGTTTTAAAAGTTGTCTGTTTTTGAAGCCATAATGAATGATTTTTTCGATTTTCTTTTCATCAAAATTAGTCATCTAACTTCTCTCCTATATTTAAAATTTGTTCTTCAATTTGATTGCATAGTTTTGCTTTTGCAAGGATAAAAGCTTGAGAAATGGATTTTGAAAAAGCAATGGCGTCGCTTGATCCATGTCCTTTCACAACAATTTTCTTAACACCCAAAAAAATTGCCCCACCATAGTTATTATAGTTTAAAGTATTTTTAAGTTTTTTAAAAGTATTTCTCATAAAAACAGCGCCGATTTTGCTGAGAAAACTTGATTTAATCTCTTTTTTTATGTTTTGAAGCACAAATCCGACACTACCTTCGGTTGATTTTAAAAGAATATTTCCATAAAATCCGTCGGCAACGACGATGTCATATTTTCCGCTGAGGAAATCTCTCGCTTCCATATTTCCCACAAAATTGACAGGAGTTTGTTTTAAAAGAGCAAAACATTCGTGAGTGAATTCATTGCCTTTTTTGTCTTCCGTGCCAATGTTTAAAAGTGCAACTTTTGGGTCTTCTATCCCCAAAAAAGCCTTTGCATAACTTGACGCCATAATGGCGAAATGGGAAAGATTTATGGGTTTGCAATCAACATTAGCACCAGAGTCGATGAGTAAGACTTTTTTACCGTCTTTTGCAGGCAAAATTGGGCAAAGAGCAGGACGAGAAATGCCTTTTATTCTTCCAATTTTAAGAAAAGAAGCGGTGAGGACTGCCCCCGTGCTTCCGCAAGACACCAGCCCTTCAACCTCTTCATTTTGTTTTAAAGCATCAAAAGCGCGCACAAGACTAGACTCAATCTTTGCCTTAACTGCTTCTGTGGGAGATTCTTCGTTTGTGATGACATCTTGGGCATCTAAAATCTCAATTCGAGATTTATCAAACTTATACTTTAAAAGTTCGCTTTCGATTTCCTCTTTTTTGCCACACAAAATGAGCGAAAAGTCGCTGTTTTCATTTAATGCAAGGACTGCGCCTTTCACGGCAACGGGAGAACCAAAATCGTTTCCAGAGCAATCTACAACAATTTTCATTAGAATTTTCTCCAATAAGTTTTAATTTAAAAATATATTTTAACAAATATTTCACAAATATTATATAGTATATTTGTTTTATTTACAAACAAAAAACGCAACATAAAAGAAAACAATGTTACACCAAAAACAATCTTTTTAAAATTAAAAAAAAGATTTGTAGAGCCGATTTATGACATTATCAAATTTTTTTTCATCTATTGCAAAACAAATAAAATTTGCGTCTAACGCTTTGTTTAAAAAAAATATATTTTTGTCTGCCTCATAAATATTTTCAACAACTTTTCTCTCAACGGCTTTAAAGTTTTTAATCGCTTCCCCAACCACTGAGATTATGACGACATTATTTTTGACTTCAATTTTTTCGCAGTTTGTTTGACTTTTAAGTTCGCTTAAAAACATTTGCATAAAAGACTCACTTAGAAAAACTTTTTTAAAAACAATTGCGATTTCATCAAGAGAAATGTTTAATAAAAAAGCAGTCAAATCAAATTTTTTAATAATATTTTCGATTTGACATAAAGCACTAAAATCATTTTGAACATTAAACTTTTTAAGTGTAACAATATAATAATTTTTTTCCCCAGAGATGCCCGCAATTTCTTTTATTTTCTTTGAAACTTTTGAAAAGATAAAACTGCCCGAACAAGTTGTGTTAAAGGTGTTTTTTAAGTTTAGAACAATGTTGTTTTCTTTCAAAAACTTTGCACAATCGGGGTGCAAAACACTTGCTCCAAAAAATGACAAGGCACGTAATTCGTCATAGGTTAAATTTTTTTGCATTTTTGGCGAAGAAATAATCATAGGATTTGCCGAAAAAAATCCATCGACATCAGTGAAATTTTCATACACTTTTGCTTTTGTGAGATATGCGACAATTGCCCCAGTGACATCAGAACCACCCCTTGAAAAAGTGACAATTTCACCTTTTGCATTTTCGCCATAAAAACCAGGAATGACATAGTATTTTTTGGGATTTATAATTGCTTCAAATTTATTTTTAGTCGCAAACAAATCAACTTCTTTTTTTTCATCAAAACAAAGAAAATCTTTTGCATCTAAAAAGGTGTAAGAGAGATATTTTGCAACAATTTTGGCAAGAATATATTCGCCACGAGAAATGACGAAATCATAATTTTTATGAATTTCAATCTCATTTTTAAGATTGCAAAAATCAAAAATAAGGTTAATTTCAACACACAATTCTCTCACTATATCTAAAAATCGACTTTTAAATTCTTCAAAAAAAGAAGAAAAATCCAGTCCATTTTTTGAAAGATTGAAACAGTTAATCAAAATATCCGTTATTTTTGTGTCATTTTTTTCTCTTTTGCCAGGAGCAGAAACGACAACAAACCGCTTTTTCCCGCTTTTAATTATCTGAGCGACTCTCTTTATATTTTCACAATTTGCAAGCGAAGTGCCACCAAATTTACAAACAGAAATCTTTAAGTTTTTTATTTTTTCATCTGAAAGAATTTGAGTTTGCCTCTTATTTTTTTGCATAAATTTTTATCTCCTATAAACTATTTTTATTCTTTAAAGAGACTTTTCATATCAAAAAGACCGCTTTTTTGTGCCAGAATGAATTTGCTGGCGATGAGCGCTCCCTTTGCAAATTCATCTGTGCAACTTGCAAAATGAGTGATTTTAATCTCTTCATTTTGACTTAAAAAAATGATGCTGTGCTCCCCGCAAACTCCGCCACCACGAATGGAGTGGACGCCGACATCATCTCTTTGTCTTGTAGGCGAATTTTCATTTCTTCCCGCAATCATTTTGGCATTTTTTCTGACAGACTTCACAGTGTCAAACATTGTTTTTGCCGTTCCGCTGGGGCTGTCAACTTTGAAAGCGTGATGTTTTTCAATGATTTCAATGTCAAAATCTTCAAAATATGTGGTCGCTTGCCTAATCAATTTCATAAAATTCCACACAGAAACGCTCAAATTGCTTGCTTTAAAAATGGGGACAAGATGACTTGCCCGAACTATGCCCTCTTCTTGCAATTTTGTGTGTCCTGTGGTCGCGACAACAAGAGGTTTGTGGTTAAAGACGCAAAAATTAAGGACGCTTTCTGTTGCAGACGAGTGAGAAAAATCAATGACGACATCGCAATTTTTCCCTTTTGAAATATCACTTAAAAGTTCCACATTTTCAAAAATATTTTTTGAATTAACAATTTTTTCCTCACTATCAACGCCATAAACAACCTCAACGTCATCAAATTTTTTTGACAAAGCATAAACTTTCTGCCCCATTTTCCCCAAAAATCCATTAATGAGTATTTTCAAATTTTCACCTCTAATATTCTCCTTGCTAAAATTTTCATTTTCACACCTTTTATAGCAAATTTTATGTATGCCAAAGGGTTTCCCCAATGACAAAAATTTAAAATTCTTCTAAATTTCTCTTAATTATTTCCTCGTGAATTTTTTCAAGCGGAGTGAGTGGAAGCCGAAGTTCGTTTTCACAAAGACCCATTTCACTGCAAGCAAATTTCACAGGAATAGGGTTCACTTCGATGAAGATATTTTTGTTTATTGAAAGCAATTTTTCGTGTAAAGCCCTCGCCTCGACAAACTGCCCATTTTGGACAAATTTTGTCAGGAGTTTAATTTCTTTTGGCAAAATGTTTCCAACCACACTGATGACTCCCAGCCCACCCAAAGACAGGAAGATGAAGTTATGACTATCTTCACCTGAATAAACAGCCATTTTTCCATTCAAACTCCTACAAAGAAGCATAATTTGAGCAATATCACCACTCGCTTCTTTGATGCCACATACCTTTTCAATTTCACTTAATTTCACTGCTGTTTCTGGCAAAATATTCACGCCTGTTCTTGTGGGAACATTGTAGACAATGATTGGAATGTTGACTGATTTTGAAATCTCGGTGTAGTGCAGAATGAGTCCATTTTGAGTGCATTTGTTATAATAGGGCGTGACAATTAAAAGAGCATCTGCTCCCAGTCTCTCGGCATTTTGGCTGTTTTCAACTGCTTTTCTTGTGCAATTAGCCCCCGTGCCGACGATGAGTTTTGCTCTGCCTGCAATGCTTGATTTTGCAAAAACAATGATTTTTTCCCTTTCGTCTTCGCTCAAAGTGGCAGGTTCACCTGTCGTGCCCAACACGGCAATGGCGTCCGTTCCATTTTCAATTTGATGAGCAATTAGTTTTCTAAAACTGTCAAAGTCCACTTCTCCATTTTTAAATGGAGTGATTATAGCAGTGCAACTGCCGTTGAATACAATATTTTTCATAATTTTCCTTCCTTTTTAAACTGCAAAATGCTCTGTAAGATTTGCACAGCGTTCGTCGCTGCACCTTTCCTTATATTATCATTCACTGCAAAGAAGTTTAGTGCATTTCTTGCGGAAAAATCTCTCCTTATTCTGCCCACATACACGCCGTCTTTTTCATCACAATTAATGGGCATAGGATAGACATTATTCAAAATGTCGTCCACCACAAACACATTATCAAAATCTGCCAGAGCCTTTCTCACTTCTTCAAGTTTAAAAGGCTTTTTAAACTGCACATTTATACTCTCGCTGTGGCAATTAAACACAGGCACTCGCACGGTGGTTGCCGTGATTTTCAAAGTGTCTTTGTGCAAAATTTTCTTTGTTTCAAAAATCATCTTGTCTTCTTCTTTGGTATATCCATTTTCCAAAAAATCATCTATATGAGGAATAATATTCGAAAAAATAGGGTGGAGAAATTTCTTTGGTCTCTCACCCTTAATTCCATTTTCAAGGTCGAAAATTCCCTTTTGTCCTGCACCTGACACGGCTTGATAGGTGGAAAAGATCACCCTTTTGATGTCAAACAGATTGTCAAGGGCTTTGAGTGGCAACACAGCCAAAATCGTTGAGCAGTTTGGGTTTGAAATAACCCCCTTGTGCCACAAAATGTCACTATTGTTCACTTCTGGCACAACCAAAGGAACATTTTCTTCTCTCCTGAAAGCACTGGAATTGTCAATCACAACAGCACCATTTTCAGAAAAAATAGGAGAAAACTGCTTAGACAATTTTGCCCCAACGGAAAACAACGCATAGTCAATCTTTTTATTTAAAACGTTCTTAACATTTAATTCTTCAACTATATATTTTTTGTTAAAAATCTCAATTTTTTTGCCTTCACTATTTTTACTTGCAAACAAAAAGAAATTGTCAGCCTTTATGTTTCTTTCTTCAAGAACTTGAATAAATTTGCTTCCAACCCTCCCCGTTGCACCAACAATGGCAATATTCATTTTTAAAATCTCCAAAACTAAATTTAACCCAAAAAAATTTCACTCGGGTTATCAAAAGATAGTATTCAGTTTTTTGCAATATTGTGAATTATTTGCAAAGAGATTTTTTTTCAAAAAAGTTTTTAAGCCACAAAGATGTGTTTTTAACACTTGATATAAGCAGTTTTTCCTCCGTTGAAAAAGGGTTGTTTACGCAAATGCTCAAATTAGCAATGTCAAGACTTTTGATTTTTTCTTGGAATATGCCTGCTTGCGATGCTTTTAATAAAACATCTTTTTTTAGGGGTGTAAGTCCAACATAACTCTCTTCAAGGTCTTTTACTAAGGTGGAATTTTCAATGCTTTCAAACGAAGGCTTGATGTCAACAATTCCTCCAGAAAAGCCATATTTATCGCAAAGGTCGTCGAGGTATTTTATTTGAGTTTTAAGAGTTTTTTCATCTGTTGAAAGGATTTGGACGCTGAGTGTGCCATTTTCACTATCCACTTCGCTCAGATTTTGGATAACCTTGCCTCTTTCGTCGTCAACCACAATGCCTTGCTCCAAATCTTTTATAAAGTTCAGTGCTTTATGAAAAGAGTCCAAAACGAGAGTTTGATTGATTTGGCGACTGCATTTGATTTGAATGAATTTATTTGTTTTTCGGCATAAAATTAGAAAGTGCTTGATTAATTTTTTAAGTGCAATGTCACTCAATGTCGTTGTAAAAACACAATCTGTCCTGTTTGGAACAACATTAAGTTTGTTTTTTGTTGTAAGATTATTAATTTTTACGTCTTCGATTTTTGAAAGGAGTTCGGTGACAAGTTTCGTTGAATTGACGGCTTTTGGATTTTCACCAATAAGCCCATTTGCAAGTCCAAACACACAAAGATGAAAAGTTTTTAGTTCTGGCGAATTGAAAATAAATTCCTTTTCGCAAGGAAATCTTACCATATAATTTGCAAAAATTGCACTTGAAGAATTTATCAAAGCATCACAAAAACCGTCAAGGCATATCATTTCCCTTGACTCAATATTTTTTTCATTAAGACCCTTTGCTCCAATCATTGTCTCACTATTTGTTGTGAAAATAGCCTCAATGTTCACTGGATTGTCGCTGTCAAGCAGTTCTAAAATAAGAGCCATTCCCGCAAGACTTGTCGCTCCAAAATTTGTCTTTCTTGCGAAAAGATACGCCCCTTTTTTGAAAAGTATAATGCCTTTTTGAAAAGAAAAAAATCTTGCCTTATTCGTTTTGACACTCACATAATCCATCTGCGTCTGAATTGCAATGGGCGAAACGGAATTAAGAGTGGACTTATATATAATGACATTTTTGAAGTCGTCGGTGACAAATTTGAGCGAACGCGATTTTGCAAAGTTGATTAAAAATTCTTGCATTTTTTCAAAATTTGAGTCTTCTCTTTCAATTTTTGAAATAATTTTTATATAATCATGTGCCGACAAGTTTTTATTCGTCATAAGTTTCCCTTTTTTCCTTTTTATTTATAGTTTAAACCAATAAAATGATTTAAAAAAGAAGAAGAATAACATTCTCCTTCTCAATTTTATGCAAAAAAATATTTGTTAAAAACAAAAGGAGATTATTTTCCCTCTTTTTCTTTCTTTGCTTTTTTAGCAATGACTTCTTTTCCGTCATAATAGCCACATTCTTTGCAAACGGTGTGAGGAACAACCTGTGCTTTGCAATGTGGGCATTCCACCAATGTTGGGGTGACTGCTTTCCAATTTGCACATCTCTTATCTCTTCTTGATTTGCTAGTTTTTCTTTTTGGAACTGCCATTTTTATCTATCTCCTAATTTTTTAATTTACCAAATGGATTTTCTAGTTGCTGTTGTATGTTTTCAATTTCCTCACAATTGCAGGAAAAGAAATTTTTGTTTTTTCCGCAAACGGAGCATAAGCCCTTGCAATCATCTTTGCATTTAATTTTTGTGGGGAGGCTTTGAATAAAGTTGTCGATGACAGGTTTTTCAATGTTCACAGTCATATGATTTATGACATAATCATCGTCATTTTTCACATTATAATCCTCCACGAAAGTCTCTTTCACGGGGAAAATAAACACTTTTTCAAAATGCTCAGCGCAACTGTCGCAAACACACATAAGTGTGACTTGGGCTGTGGCTGTCAAAAACAATTCTTCGTTTTGATAATAATAATTCCCCTTGACTGACACAGGTGAGAGAATTTCATAACCTCTTTCTCTAATTAAGTCCACATCAATGGGCATTTCCACGCTGAATTGTTGGACTATGCCTTCCTCATTTTTAACTTTTACAAGATTCAACAACATAGTATTTTTATTATATATGTTTTAAAATAAAAGTCAATGTTTTTGTGAACATTTTAGTCAATCTTTTACTAATCATATTTATTTTACATAAAAAAACAACACTTTTCAGTGATGTCCTTTTTATTATGGTGGGCAGGGATGGATTCGAACCATCGAAGTCGGAGACGACAGATTTACAGTCTGTTGCATTTGGCCACTCTGCAACCTACCCATTTGCCACAGTGATTGGTGGTAACAACATTCTGAAGAACATTGTCTTGGGTGGAAATCACCGTGACATGGAGCTGGTGGTCGGAATCGAACCAACAACCGGCTGATTACAAATCAGCTGCTCTACCATTGAGCCACACCAGCAAGTTTGAATGTTTATGCAAAAAAATGCATAAGTATGTTATTTGTTCTCACTTAATAATTTTTATCCTATATTAAGAGTTATGCTCCTAATAAAATTTTAGTGAAAACTCCCACTTAAAAAATTTGAAGTGGTGCCTTGGGGCGGAATCGAACCACCGACACAGGGATTTTCAGTCCCTTGCTCTACCGACTGAGCTACCAAGGCTTGCGGGTTTACGATTGTAAAATCGTAATGGCGACTTGGAAGAGACTCGAACTCTCGACCTCCGCCGTGACAGGGCGGCGTTCTAACCAACTGAACTACCAAGCCATTATAAATACGATTTTTGGTGGGCCTTCAGGGACTTGAACCCCGGACCAACCGGTTATGAGCCGGTTGCTCTAACCAACTGAGCTAAAGGCCCATCTAAGAAAATTGTGGTCGGGGTGAAGAGACTCGAACTCCCGGCCCCATGGTCCCAAACCACGTGCGCTACCAACTGCGCTACACCCCGATTGCAAATACTCTTTGAATTGCTCCTAAATATTACAATAACTTTTCAATATTGTCAACAAAAAATTATTAAAAGTTTTAAAAATGAACATATATCTTTGCAAATATATTTTTATTTTTTTTCACAATGTTTTTTTCTATAAACTTCCCTTTTTACAAAAACAGACTATTTAGGACAATATATTTTATTTCAAACATCAAATTTTTGTTTATCATTTTTTAAAGACAAAGAAAAAGGAGAAGATATGGAAATTAAATATAGAAACTACAACAATGTTTTATATGTCAAACTTGTGGGCGAACTGGACGAAAACACCGCAAAATACACCAGCAAAACGCTTGATGATGTGTTTTTATCCACCATTTCAAAGCAGATTATCATTGATTTGAGCGAGATGGGATTTATGGATTCCACGGGAATTGGAGTTTTGATTGGAAGATATAAAAAAATGAAGAACAAAGGTGTTAGCATTTTCATCTCTAACCCCTCCTATCACGCTGAAAAAATTTTTAAAATGACAGGGCTTTATGAAATTATGCCAAAAATTTCTTAATTTTAAAAAATAATAAAAGACATAAAAGGAAAGAAAAATGAAAGAAAAAGAAAAAAATAAGATGGAAATTAGATTTAAAGCTCTTTCGATAAACGAGAGTTTTGCAAGGGCGTCTGTGGCGGGATTTTGCTTGCAAATTAACCCCACTCTTGACGAACTGACAGACATAAAAACTGCCGTTTCGGAAGCCGTCACAAACAGTGTTGTCCACGAATATTCTGGCATTCCCATTGGAGACGTTGTGATTTCTGTGACACTTTTTGAGAGCAGTGTGAAGATTGAGGTGAAAGATTTTGGCATCGGGATTGAAAATTTCACTCTTGCAAAACAGCCTTTCTACACTTCAAAGCCCGATCAAGAACGCAGTGGCATTGGCTTCACAGTTATGGAAAGTTTTATGGATTCCCTCGAACTTGAAAACAACCCCGATGGCGGGTTAAAAGTGACGCTTTTTAAAAAGATTAAAGATAATGAACAAAAGGCTAAAAAACTTGGGTGATGGGTGTGCTTGAATACAAAAAAACTTTAATATTAATCAAAATGGCGAAGCAAGGAGATGAAGACGCAAAAAACGCCTTGATTTTAAACAACTCACCGCTTGTGAAGAGCATTGTCAAACGCTATAAAAATAAGGGCGTAGAATATGACGACCTCTATCAACTTGGGTGCGTGGGGTTTGTGAAAGCAATCAACAATTTTGACGAAACATATAATGTGCGTTTTTCGACATATGCTGTGCCGATGATTGCTGGCGAGATAAAGCGCTTTTTACGAGATGACGGCAGTGTGAAAGTTTCGCGATCAATCAAGGGACAATACTACCTTATTCAGCGTTTTATTGACGATTACCGGCAAAAAAATGACGCTCCGCCGAGCGTGAGTGAAATCTCAAAAAAATTTAATATCGACGAAACTGAACTTATGTTTGTGATGGAATCCTCGAAAATGCCCATTTCAATCTATGATTCGCTCGACAGTGAAAATGCGTCGGGACAAGTGGTGCTAGACAAACTCTGCACTCAAAACGAACAAGATGAAATGATTGACAAAATGATGCTACTTGATATTTTGAGAAAACTTGACAAAAAAGACAAAAAATTGATTGTTCTTAGGTATTTTAGGGATAAAACTCAAAGTGAAGTGGCAAGAATTTTGAATGTTTCGCAAGTGCAAGTAAGCAGGCTGGAAACAAAAATCTTGGGTAAAATGAAAAATAAACTTAAAGATTAATTTTTTTATTTTAAAATATGTGAAATGGTGGCGGTCGCAGGTCGCCACGGATTTTGGGCGGTCGCAGGTCGCCATGGGTTTGGAAGGTCGAAGGTCGCCCAGGGTTTGTCGCCACGGATTTTGGGCGGTCGCAGGTCGCCACGGGTTTGATTTCATTTCATTTAAGTGACTTTCAAAGGTGCCGCCACGGATTTTGGGCGGTAGCAGGTCGCGGCGGATTTGGGCGGTCGAAGGTCGCCACGGGTTTTTGGCGGTCGCAGGTCGCCACGGGTTTAATTCCATTTCATTTAGGTGGCGGTCGCAGGTCGCCACGACATTTTTTAATAAAAAAACACCACTAAAAAGTGATGCAATTTTTGGTGGAGATAAGCGGTCTCGAACCGCTGACCTTTTGAATGCCATTCAAACGCTCTACCAACTGAGCTATACCCCCATTAGACAAGGCAAAAAGCCTCATCTTCAAAATCAAAAAAAGTTTCCCTTTTGACTTTTTATCTCTGCGAAGTAATTATATATGCCCATAATATTTTTTGCAAGCATATTCTTTATTCGTTCTCTTCTTCGCATTTGAGTTCAACATTGTGATAAACATCTTGAACATCATCAAGGTCTTCCAAAGCATTCACTAATTTTTCGAAATTTTCTTGTTGTGCAATGGTTAATTCAATGGTGTTTTGTGGAATTAAAAGCATTGCTGTCCTTGAAAAAACATATCCTCTATTTTCCAAAAATTCTTTCACAGGTGAAAAATTTGTTGGAGTTGTGATGACTTCAAACACATCATCATCGTTCACAACATCTTCTGCATCTGCTTCAAGGCAAAGGTCAACGAGTTCCTCTTCTTTAATTTTATCGGTTTTTTCAATGGTCAAAACACCTTTATTGTCAAAAAGATAAGAAACACAACCAAGCGAGCCAAGATTTCCGCCATATTTATCAAAAGTGTGACGCACATCGCCTGCCGTTCGGTTTTTATTGTCTGTCAAGCACTTCACAATGAGTGCACTTCCGCCCACGCCATATCCCTCATATGTAATTTCCTCATAGTTGACATTGCCAAGTTCACCACTTGCTTTTTTGATGCTTCTTGTTATGTTGTCATTTGGCATATTGTTTTGCTTTGCTTTTGCGATTACATCTCTCAATTTTGCGTTTGAACTTGGGTCAGCACCACCAGTTTTAACAGCAACCATAAGTTCCCTGCCAATTTTAGTGAAAATTTTGCCTCTTGCATTATCTGCTTTGCCTTTTGAGGCTTGAATATTGTGCCATTTTGAATGTCCTGACATATTAGTTTTCCTCCTTTAAATCTTCATATATTTTTTTCATTTTACTTGAGTCCTCTGCCTGTGTTCCCTTAGATTCGCAGATGACTGTTGGTTCTAATTTATATTTTTTAATAACCTTTGCCAAAGGCTCAAATTCAGGCCCATATATCTTATCTTCAAAGGTTAAATGCCTAATTTCACCCTTATCTCCAAATTCAATTTTTGAAAAATGAATATGTATATTTTTTACTTTACCTAAACCTATTTTGTCAATTAAAAATGTGAATATCTCGTCATAATCCTCTGTTTTTTTAAGTTTTCCTTGAGTAAGTGCGTTGATATGTCCAAAGTCAAGAGTGGGAACAAGATAGTCAGCATAAGTGCAGATTTCACCCACTTCTTCATAAGTTCCAAGTTGCTGACTCTTGCCAAGTGTTTCAGGGCAAAGATAGAATTCAAAGTCAAAATTCTCTCTATCAATGCGTTTAACGAGTTCCTGCATATTTTTTTTTAACAAATCAAACGCTTCAACTCTATTCATTCCACCACATGTTCCGGGGTGAAATACACACTTTTTCCCGCCCATAATTTTGAGAAATTTGAGACTAGTTATGATGTAATTAAAAGATTTTTCAATCATTTTCGGGTCGGGGTTGGCAAGGTTGATGTAATATGGAGCATGCACGGAAATTTCAATGTCATTTTCTCTACATTTTTCGCCCAAAGTTTTTGCAATTAATTCGCTAACCCCAAAGCCTCTTGAAAAAGAATATTCATAGAGGTTTAGTCCTCTGTTTTTAAGCCAAGTAGGTGCGTCAAGACTTGTCTTAAAGCCTTGATCATAAAATAAATCTCCGTTGCCAGATGGTCCAAATCTAATCATTTTTCACCTCCTAATTATATAAAATATGTTTCAATTTTCAGTTTGTAATCCACAATTTTTCCAATACCAACAACGATTTTGTTGCATAGCACACAAATGTCATTATCGTCACTTTTAGCCCAAAAGATGTCAATTCTTGTGCCATTTCTAAGAAATCTTAGTTGTTCTTCATTAACTTCAATCTTTTTAAACTCTTTTAAAATTGCTTCAAGCGGGAATAATTTTTCTTCAATTTGTTCTCTTGTTAAGTTATTAAATTCTAATGAATTTTCAAGACAAAAATCTCCCGACTTTGTCCTTATTAAATTTGACATTGTTGCGCAAGTTTTTACACTTGAAGCCAAATCTCTTGCCAGTGATCTAATGTATGTTCCAGACGAACAAGTGATTTCAAATTCAAAGGTTTTTTCGTCTTTTTGCTGTAATATTTTAAAGTCAAAAATCTCAATCTCTTTTGGCGAGAGTTTAATCTCTTCACCTTTTCTTGCGAGGTCATATGCCCTTTGTCCATTAATTTTTTTTGAAGAATAATCTGGTGGCAACTGCATAATTTTACCCAAAAAATTGTCGTTAATTGCATCGCATAGTTCTTTTCTTGTGGGAATATATTCACAAATTTTCTCCACTTTACCCTCTAAATCAAGGGTGTCTGTCTGTGTGCCAAATGAAAACTGAGCAATGTATGTTTTTCTTTTTTTTAAAAAATAGTCAAAAAGTCGAGTTGCTTTTCCAATGCAAACGGGAAGAACTCCCGATGCCAGCGGGTCAAGCGTTCCCAAATGCCCAACCTTCTTCTCGTTAAGTAATTTTTTAATTTTAACGACAACTTTACTTGAAGAAATATTTTTTGGCTTGTTTATAACAATAACGCCAATCATTTTGCTTTTCCAAGTTCTTCTCTGCAAGCATCAATGATGAGTGGAACAACTTCTTTTAAACTGCCCGAGTATGTTGCTCCCGAAGCACGAATATGCCCTCCTCCGCCAAATTTTTCGGCGACCAAACAAACATTTGCAAATTTGTTTGAGCGAAAACTGAGAGTAAAAACTCCACTTTCTTTTTCTGTTATTCTGGCACGAATTTCATTGCCGTCGATTCCGTCAAGAAATTGAAAAGAAAAACTTTCATCACAAATCTTACTAAAACGCCTGTATGCCCGCAAATTAAAAGTCGTTATATAAAGTTTTCCTCTCAAAAATTGTTTTGTGTTCCTAAGCGCAGTTTTATAAAAACGAAGATAATTTCTTGGTTTAAACTTAAACATATTATAGTTCGCATTTTCAAGGTTGAAGCCCTGTTCAATGAGTTCTGAAGAATGAATATGACTATATATATTGGTGTTTGGGTGAACAAAACAGCCTGTGTCGGACGATAGCCCTGCATATAAATTAAGGGCAATAAGAGCGTTTATCTTCACTTTCATTGTCTTAAAAAGTTCGCACAAAATATCAGCCGTGCTTGGAGACGAACTGTCCACATATTCCACATCAAATTTATAGTTGTCTTTTTGATGATGGTCAATAATCGCTTTTATCTTTGCTTTTTCATAATATTTTGCATAACAACCTAACCTGTCCATTGAATTGCAATCGAGCATAATGCACACGTCAATATTTTCAATTAGGCTTGTGTTTTTCTCCAAATTGACTTTCAAAAAAGAAATGTTCCTCGGCACTTTCCCGTCGCAATAAATATAAACTTTTTTGTGCATTTTCTTAAGCGCCAAATTTAGTGCATTCATTGAGCCCAAAGCATCTGCGTCAGGGCTGATGTGGCAAAAAAGTGCAAATGAATTGTTTGTGTTTATTAGGTTGATAATATCTTTCATAGTTTTCCCGTCCGATTTTATAATCTTTTTTCGTCACTTTGCTGTAATTCTTTGCCAATTTTTTTCAAAATTTTGTCAATATTTGAACTGACTTCTTCGCTGTTACTAAGCTGAAAATCTAAAACAGGCAAAACACGATATTCAACTCTATTTGAAAGTTGATGCCTAATAAATCCACTGGCTTTTTGAATTGCCTCAAATGCTTCTTTTTCATCTTTGTCGCCAAGAATACCAATATGAACTTTGGCATATTTCAAATCTGGAGAAATTGAAACTTTATGAATAGTGACAATTTCGTCCACCAAACGAGGGTCATTAAGTTCATAGACAATCTCTGCCAGATTTTTTTGAAGAACACTATTTGCTTTATCCAATCTAAAACTCATTATATTTCCTCCGAATTAGTTTTTAATTTGTTCTTTTGTGGAACATTCAAAAATGTCATTTTCCTGAATGTCATTAAAATTATCAATTCTAATTCCACATTCAAATCCACTTGCGACTTCTTTTACGTCATTTTTTTCTCTCTTCAAAGTGGCAATTTTGCCTTCGTAAATGACTTTTTCTTTTCTAAGAACTTTCAAAATCCCATTTCTAACAATTTTTCCGTCAAGCACATAGCAACCTGCAATTGTGCCAACTGAACTTATTTTGAATAAGGCTCTCACCTCTGCGTGTCCACACACTTTCTCTTCAAACTTTGGAGCCATCATACTTTTAATGATTTCCTCGATGTCTTCAATTGCTTTATAAATTATGTTATATTCCTTAATTTCAATTTTGTTTTGCTTTGCAAAATTAACTATTTTAGAAAGTAATTTTGTGTTAAAAGAAATTATTGTTGAATTTGAAACTCCAGCCAAACGAATGTCGTTTTCGCTGATATTTCCAACTCCACAAGACACAACTTCAACTGCGACTTCTTCATTTTTAATCTCGCTCAAACTTTGTTTTAATGCCTCGGCAGAACCTTGGCTATCCGCTTTGATTATGATGTTAAAAGTCTTCTTGTCCTCCTGCATTGGAGTTGCTAAAAACTCGTCAAGACTCTTTGCCGCACCATTTTCAATTCTTTCTTGTGCCATTTTAATTTTGCGTTCTTCAATGACATTTTTGCTGAATTTTTCATCAACAACTTGCAAAGAATCTCCCGAATTTGGCACACTGTCCAACCCCAAAACAGACACAGGAGTGGAAGTCCCCGCCTTTGCGACGAGTCTGCCTTTATCGTCTATAAGTGCCCTCACTTTGCCCAAAGCAAAGCCAGAAACAATGTTATCTCCAATTCGTAGAGTTCCATTTTGAACGATTATGTTTGCAATTGGTCCGCGAGTTTTGTCGAGAGTTGCCTCGATAATAGTCCCCACTGCTTTTCGTTTACTGTTACATTTAAGTTCTTGAATTTCGGCAACTAAAAGAATGTTTTCAAGCAATTTGTCAATTCCCTTGCCCGTGACAGACGACACAGGAACAATGATAGTGTCCCCGCCCCACTCTTCAGGAAGGACTTCATATTCAGTCAGTTGCTTTTTAATTCTTTCAATGTCCACATTTTGTTTGTCCACCTTTGTTATTGCAACAATCATTGGGACTTTGGCTTCTTTAATTTCCCTTATTGCCTCAATGGTCTGTGGTTTAACTCCGTCATCGCCTGCAATGATAAGGATTGCAATGTCAGTGATTTGCGTGCCTCGTTTTCGCATACTAATGAAAGCCTCGTGCCCGGGGGTGTCAATGAAAGTTATGTTTTCGCCTTTCCAGTTTATGGAATATGCGCCTATTTTTTGAGTGATTCCACCTGCCTCATTTTTTGTGACATTTGTCTTTCTGATATAGTCGAGGAGTGAAGTTTTGCCGTGGTCGACGTGTCCCACAATGGTGACAATCGGCGCGCGTTTTTCAAGGTTTGTGCCGTCGTCATGCTTTGAGTGTTCTTTAAGTTTTTCTTCAAAAGTTTTCTCAATTTTAAGCGAAAGATTGATGCCAAGTTCACTCGCCACAAGTTCTGCTGTTGGGAAATCTATTGGGCTATTTATTGTCGTCATTACGCCGAGCACCATAAGTTGTTTTATAATCTCCGCACCAGACTTGCCAATCTTTTCAGACAAAATTTTAACAGTGAGGTTTGGAGTTGTTATGACAGCGCTTGTTACTGGTGCACTGATGACCAGAGCCTGCTCCACTTTTTGCTTTTTAAGTTTAAGTTTTCTTGTGAACATTCTCTCTTCAATGCTTTGTTCTTCCAAAAGTCCGCGTCTTAAAAGCGTCCTTTTATTCATTTTTCTGTCGTCATCTGAACCTTTTCCAGTTGATTTTTTCTTGTTTGAAAAATCTCTTTCTTTTGTTGCAAAAGCAGAAGAAGCAGAGGTTAAAGTGTTTGTCTTTCGAGGAATTATTCCCACTATTCCACCGCTATTTTGCGCTCCATTTCCACCACTAACATAAGGTCTTCTTGCTCCAAAATTATTGCCTTGATATCCTCCAGAATTATTGCCTTGATATCCAGTTTGACGATTTTGAAAATTATTATAAGGTCTTTGCTGATAAGAATTTTGCCCGTTTTGATTGTTATAATTATTTTGAAAAGAGCCTGAAGGTCTTGGTTGGCTATTGTTATAATTATTTTGAGAAAAAGGTCTTGATTGGTTGTTATTAAAGTTGTTTTGTCCAAAAGGTCTTGGTTGATTATTATTGTTTTGAAACGAACCTGCTGGTCTTGGTTGATTATTAAAACGGTTTTGACTTGAATTTGTCTGCCCGTTTTGGTTGTTATAATTGTTTTGAGAATATCCATTTTGTCTTTGTTGATAATTATTATAAGTCCTATCAAATTGATTATTTTTGACATTATTAAAGTTATTATAAGGGCGTGGAGACGAAGAATTTTGAGGTCTATTCTCTCCATTTTGCGAATTTTGAGAATTTATTGGTCTTTGATTATTATGGTTAAAAGGAGCCTGTTTTTCAAACTTTTCTTTAATTTTTTCTTCTTGTTTAATCAGGTTTACGTCATTATTTAGCACTTTTTCGTCTTTTACTTCTTTAGTTTTTTGCTCAATTATGGTTTCTTTTTTCAAAGTTTGTTCAACTTTTTCAACTTTTTCAACTTTTTCAATAGGTGAAGGATTTTCTTTTTTATTTGAAAAGAGTTCGGCAAAAGATTTTTCTTTCTCTTTTTCCTCTTTTTGAAGGTCTTGCTTAATCTTTGCTTGATTTTTCAAAACTTCCAATTTCACTCGCTCTTCTTCTTGCCTTTGTTGAGACAAGATTTGATCACGTATGCTCATCGACATATTAAGAGCTTGTTGTTTGGCTTTTTTAACTTCACGAAAAAGAGATGGGACAAGCCCTGTCGCATTAATTTCGTCTAATAACTTAATGTTATTTATGTTTTGCTTTTCTTTACTTTCATCTTTGCTCAAAAATTTTTACCCCTATATTTTTTGTCTTAATTTATCAAAAACACTTTGGTCAACATTGCACTTAAATGCTCTGTTTAGTGATTTTTGCTTACAACATTTTTCAATGCATTCAAGGTTTTTGCAAACATAAGCCCCTCTGCCATTTGCTTTTTGTTTTTCATCGATATTCACTTGGTTTTGCTCGCCTTTAACAATTCTAATAAGTTCGCATTTATCTTTCATTTGTCGGCAGGCAATACACATTCTTTTTGGAATATTTTTCAATGTTATTTGTCCTTTTTAACTTTCTTCTTCGTCGTTATTTTCCAAAAGGCTTTCTTTTTCCATCTTAAAAAGAAGTTCGCCGTCAAGTTGTTTTGCAACACTTTCTGGCTTCACATCTATTTTCCAGCCTGTAAGGCGGACTGCAAGACGAACATTTTGCCCACCTTTACCAATGGCAAGTGAAAGTTTATCATCTGGAACGACTACCCTTGCAAAATTGTTGCCTTCAAGCGCATAAACTGTGAGGACTTTGGCTGGGCTGAGTGCTTTTGCAATATATTCAAGTGGATTTTCACAATATTCTATTATATCGATTTTTTCTCCATTTAATTCACTAATAATGTTGTTAATCCTCATTCCTTTGATGCCAACGCAAGCCCCAACAGCGTCAAGATTTGTATTTTTTGTGAAGATAGCAATCTTTGTTCTGTATCCGCTTTCACGAACGATGTTTTTAATCTCAATCTCTCCACTTTTAATCTCTGGCACTTCAAGTTCAAAAAGTTTCTTAACAAATCCTGCATTACTCCTTGAAACTTGGACAAAAGTATCTCTTGAAGAATCTTTTATGTTCTTCACATACACCTTAATTCTGTCGCCAATGGCATAATTTTCACTTGGAATTTGGTCGCTTTCTTGCATAACTCCTTCCATTTGACTTCCCGGAATTTCAACATAGACAACTCCACGGTCTAGTCTTCTGATGACTGCGGTGATGAGTTCGTTTTGTTTTTCAGAAAGTTCGTCGATAGCCACCTGAAATTCTGCTTCACGAAGTTTTTGAAGCACAACTTGTTTTGCAATCTGCGCGGCAATTCTGCCAAAATCTTTTGGGGTGACTTCTTGGGAAATGACATCTCCCACTTTATATGTTTCTTTCAAAGAATTGGCTTCTTCAAGGCTGAGTTCTTTGTCTGGGTCTTCCACTTCTTCCACCACAGTTTTATAACTATACACCTTGATTGTGCTTTTCTCACTGTTCAGTTTGACGCTGGCTTTCATTGCCTCGCCAAAATCCTTTTTGTAGGCAGATGTAAGGGCTGACTCCAACGCCGAAATGAACTGCTCTTTGTTAATCTTCTTCTCTTTTTCCAAATCATCTAGTGCTAAGAAAAAATCTTTGTTTACCATTTTTTTATATTCTCCTAATATTATATTTCAACATAAAGTTTGCAACTTGCTAAATTATCTCTCAAAATCTCAACTGAAATTTCCTGTATGTTCTCAATCTTCTTTTTTCTCGACTTTCTATCTTCTTCAACATTTGAAAGAACAATCTTTTCACTGTCGAATTTCATTAGAATGCCAGAAAGAGATTTTGTGTCTAAAACTGGCCTAAAAAGTGTTACTTCCACCTTTTTACCAAACGCTCTTTCAAAGTCTTTATCACTTTTAAGGAGTTTGTCCAGCCCCAAAGATGAAACGTTCAAAATGTAGGGTTCGTCTTTGGTTGGGTTCAATTCTTCCAGCAATTTGTCTGCCATATGATGCACTTGAACGCAGTCTTCAATATCAACTTCGCCATCTTGTTTTGTGATGAACAAAGTCAAATTCATTCCATTTTGCTTTTTGCTATAATCCACTTCATAAAGTTCAAAGCCAAGGTTTGCTACTTCGCTGGCAAGCACCTTCTCAACAACTGTTGCAATATTTTCATTCATATTATTAGCATAACTCCTTTAACAAGAATTAAGAGTGGCATCACCACTCTTATAGTAATAATTTTTATGCTATTTGCATTTTATCACAAAAATAATGAAATATCAAGTGCAAAGAATAGTTTTTGTCAAAAAAATTTAATAAAGTTTTAAAAAAACTTCCGCGGTTGCAATGACGTCGCTGAGTGCCCTGTGGGCGTCTGTAAGATTTATGTTAAGGTGCTTTGCAACAGAACTTAAATTATAGTGATTCAAGCCTTTCAATTTCTGCTTTGCAAGCGAGAAAGCGTCGAGTTGAGGATTGTCAAAGTTAATGCCAACTTTAGCACTCGCTTTGTCCAAAAACTGCTTGTCAAAAAAAATATTGTTGAACCCAACGAGTTGCGAACCTTTGCAAAAAAGATAGAAATCTCCAATAACCTGACTTATGCTAGGGCTGTTTGCCACCATTTCATCAGTGATTTTGTTCACTTTTGTGGCGCCTTCAGGAATGTGCTTGCTGGGTTTCACAAGCGTCGTGAACACTTCTCTATATTCTCCGCCGACGATTTTTAAAGCCCCAATCTCGATGATTTCTTCGGTGTTAAAATCTATGCCTGTGGTTTCAAAATCATAGACAACATAGGAATTATTCAAAATTTCTGCCGACAAATGCTTCTCTTCAAAAAGACTTTGTTGTCTTTCAATGAGATAGTTTTGCGGGCGAACAAATCTATAATCAGCGATCAAATTTTGGTCAACAACAACGGCATCGTTTTTGTTTGGAATGGTGCAAAAACTTATCTTCCCTGCCATAATGTCAAAATTGTCGTTAAACTTGCCAATTCGCCCTTGCACAGCAATTGTGTCGCCGTCTTTGAGTAGGTGCATTTTGTGATATACCGCCTTGTTTGGAAAAATAACACCTTTAATACTGCCCGTGTCGTCTTTTATTTGAAAGTTAAAAAAAGGCTTATCTTCAACGATAACTTCGCCATTTTTATCTGTCTTCTTTGTCTTTTTCTTATATGTTCGCTCTGATATATTGCTGATTTTCCCCGCAACGACACAAGAATCAAATTGCCGAGTTATCGTGCGAATATATCTTGGGTTAAAAGTGATTTCGTCGCCCACAAGGGGCTTTTTGTCAAGCAAAAAATATTTGTCCTGACTTGTTGAGATGAGGGCATCGAGGTCGCTTTTTTCTTCAATGGATTTTATTCTTGAAAAGAGAAAATCGTCATTATAAGCCTTTTCTTCAGCCAAATTTGTGGAAATTTCAAATTCGGCACAAAAGTTCTTGTCAAGGTATTCAAGCAGTTTTTTGTCAATGTTAAACTGCTTAAAAAAATCATAAAGTTTGCTTTCAAGGTTAAAGTGAATTTTTACGATTTCTTCACATAAGATATTCAAATTTTTAAAATCAAACGAACTAAAAAAGAACTTGTGATTTATCTCAAAAAACCTAGCGATTTGCTTTGCAATAAGGTCACTTTCGACATAACTCTTGTTGATTTCCACTTTCAATTCGACATCAAGTTTTATGTAATTTTTGATGATTTCAAAAATCTTTTTTCTGTCTTCTTCCGTGATTTCGTTTGAGGAAGGATATATAAAATCAATTTTGCAATGATTTTTTTGTGTGTCATAGAAAATGTTCTTTAATTTTAAAAAGGTGAATTTATTTGAAGTTTTTTCATTTATATACTCAATAAATATCTTTTTTTTATCCATTTTTTTATTTTAAAGCATAAAGTGTAAAATGTCAACCAACACAATGAAAGCGAGGAGAATAACAAGCCCAACGAAATGAATGTTCGCTTCAATTTTTCTGTTTATTGGCTTTTTCCGCACCCACTCAATGCCCACAAACACCATTCTTGCACCGTCGAGCGCAGGGATTGGGAGCAGGTTGAAAACTGCAAGATTAATGGAAATGAGAGGCACAAGAAGGAGCAAGTTTGCAAAGTTTTGACTGGTAACCTCGGCAATGGTGACAACAGTGGTGACCATTCCGCCAAGAGAATTGAGCGCTAATTGCCCAGAAACAAGTTGCCATAATATAATCAAAATCTTCCATGCCCACTTGAAGCAAAACGCAAAACTTTCGCCAATCACTTCAAAAAAGCCGTATTTATAATATTGTGTTATAACCCCGATTTTACTTATGTAAAGTGAAGACTCAGCAACACTTGCTCCACTTGTCAACAAAAATTTATAGCCGTCAATGGTGACTTCTCCACTGTCATCTGGAGTATAGGTGGCTAAAATATTATTATCGCCGTCTATTTTCACAATTTTAAAGTCAGAATTATCTTCAATAATTGCATAAGAAAAATTCACACCGTTTGTTGAATATGCTTTTTCAAAATCTGTGTTTTCTTCAAAATTGAGAGCGAACCAACTCCTGCAAATGTCGTTTAAAATAATCTCTTGCCCATCTCTCTTGACAGTGATAGAAAATTCTTCGTTTGTTTCATATCCCGCAATCAACGAATTGAAATATTGGTCATAGACAAAATTCGTTTCAGTGCCATTAACCGCAAGAATTATGTCGCCTTCCATAAGCCAAGTTTGTTCCTGTCCTGCTTCAACAATTGACGGAACTTCAACACTTTTAACTTGCACTTTGTCGGCATAGCCAAAGGACATCAAAAAAATGGCAGAAAAGATTATAGCAGACAAAAAGTTGAAAAACGCACCCATAAAAAGCACAATAAGCCTTTTCCAAGGTTTTTGTGAATTAAAAGCCCCAACGACTTCTTTTTTGTCTTCGTCCTCCCCCTCAAAAGCACAATAGCCCCCAAGCGGAAAAATTCTTATGGAAAATTTCTCTCCATTTTTATTCGTTTTTTGATAGATTGCTTTGCCAAAGCCGATTGAAAACTCATTAATCTTAAATTTGAGCAACTTTCCCGCTGTCCAATGTCCAAATTCGTGAATGGTAATCATAAATAGCAACGCAAGAATTGCAATGGCAATGTATAAAATCCAACTAAAAAAATCCAAAATATAACCCCTACAGTGATAATTTTATATTATAATTATATAGCAAAATTTCGCAAAAAATAACGAAAATAAACTCGTTATTTAGCCGAAAATGAATAGTAAAGAAATAAATATCACAGGAATGTTAAAAACAATAGAATCAAGTCTGTCTAGCACTCCGCCGTGACTTCTAAAAAAATCTCCCGAATCTTTGACATTTGCTCGCCTTTTGGAATAAGACTCAAACAAATCTCCCACTTCAGCAATAGCACTTACGACAAGTCCTATGATTAAAAATTGCCAAAAATAAATGGTCGCAAACGCAGTTTTAAAGATTGCGGAAAAGATAAGATAGGAAGCAATGGAGCCAATTGTTCCGCCCACAATTCCACTCACTGCACCAGAAATCGTCTTTTTAGGACTGATTGATGGGCAGAGTTTTTTGCCTCCTATAAGCGTTCCAAAAATCATTGCAAAAGTGTCTGTGAGAGAACAAATCGCAAACAAAAGCACAACTCCAAAAAGCCCCATCGGGACGCCCGAAGTGTTTTCGTTGAAAGTGGTGAAACCTAAGTTTTGAATGTGATTCAAAAATCCCAGAAAAATGAAGAAAACGGCAGGATATAGCACACTCATAAATGAATTGTTTGTCTTAAAAAAAGAAAATTCAGTGGTGCTCATATTTGTGATTTTTCTAAATTCATCTTTCTCAACTTTCTTCTTAAACACAAGGGCAGAAAGTCCAAAGATGAAAAGATATGATAGACCCAAAATTGCAAATTCAATGAATAGAATATTAATCGCTGAAAGTCCAAAAATAACACCAAGGATTAGTGCTAAAAACATTAAAATGAAAATGCCCTCTGCCGAGAATTTATAGCCCGGATAGCCTGATTTTGTCTGCATATTTGCAAACTCATTCACGGCAATAACGCCCACGAGAACGATGAAAGCGTCAAAAATGTAGTTTGACAAATATTGCAAAGCAATGCAATAAATTAAGAATAATGTAAGAAGTAGCCCAGTTTTAACTTTATTTTTCATATTTTTTCTCCAATTCTTTTAAAATAATTTTTGTTTTATAAATTTTTTTTACTTTTTAATTGCACCAAAACGCCTGTCTCTTTTTTGATATTCTATGATTGCTTTATCAAACTCTTTAGCATTGAATGCTGGCCATTGTTTTTTTGGAAAATAGAGTTCGCTATAGGCACATTCATACATCATAAAGTTGCTAAGACGCTGTTCCCCGCTCGTTCTTATGACAAAATCGGGGTCGATAATGTCAGCAGTTTGAAGATAGGAAGCAAAGGTTGCTTCGTCCACTTTTTCAAGTTTTGCTTCTAAAATGTTGTTCACCGCCTGAATAATCTCTGCGCGTCCGCCATAGTTCAATGCAACATTCACGATAAGTCCTGTGTTATTCTTCGTCTTTTCGGTTAGGTCGACGATGAATTCTGCCAAATCCTTGGGGAGTTTTGAGATATCTCCAATGACTTTAAAACGCATATTTCTTTTGATAAAACTTTTACTTTTGCTTTTAAGTCCCTGTTTGCAAAGCCTAAAAATTTCGTTAATTTCGTCTTGCGGTCTATTCCAATTTTCAGTCGAAAAAGCATAAAACGAAACAACTTTCAGCCCAATTTCACTTGCTCTGCGGACAACTCTTATCAGTGCATTTGCACCAATTTTGTGTCCATACACTCGAGGCATTCCGCGTTTTTTTGCCCACCTGCCGTTGCCGTCCATTATGAAAGCCACGTGCTGAGGAAGTCTTGAGAAATCAATTTCCTCTTTTTCTTTTCTCATAAAAAATTCCCTTTAAACTAAACTTCCATAATTTCTTTTTCTTTTTCGTCGGCAAGTTTGTCGATTATTCCGTTGAATTTATCAACAATCTTTTGCACTTCGTCGCTGGCACTTTTGTGTTCATCTTCGGTCATTTTTTTATCTTTTTCTGCAGATTTGAATTTTTCTAGCACTTCTTTTCTTTCGTTGCGGACGCCAATCCTCGTTTCTTCAGCAATTTTTTTGACATCTTTCACAATTTCTTTGCGCTTTTCTTCGGTTACACTTGGAAAAACAAGGCGAATAATCCTGCCGTCATCTGTCGGAGTCACTCCCAAGTCGCTGGATTGGATTGCTTTGTTAATCTCTTTTACAGTGGATATGTCCCAAGGAGAAATGACAATCATTCTGCCCTCTGGCACGGCAACGTTTGCCATTTGATTTATAGGAGTCATAGTTCCATAGTAATTCACAACGATTTTGTCGAGCATTTTGCTATTCACTCTGCCCGCACGAATGATTGTGAATTCATATTTCATTCTGCTCACTCTTTTTTCAAGTGAATCGTGGAATTCAAGCATAATTTCATCATAATTTTTAATCATAAAAACCTCTTAAAATATCAAACGCATAGTCTTTTTGATATATTTTTTTCATTATACAAAAAATACTTAGAATAATCAAACGAATTTTCCTTGCATTTAAAAAATTACATAAAAAATCAAGCAAATTTGCCTATCATTTACAAAATATGTAATGAAAATATTAAAATTTTAAGCAAATACTAGATATGAATATCATTTTAAAGGGGGAAAATATTATGAAAGCAGATGTTTTGCTTGGGTTAATTGTTGGAATGTTTGCGGGAGCAACGGTTGTCACTTTGTGCAAACCCGCTAGAGATGCTGTGAAAAATGGTACAGAAATGATGAAAAAAGAGGCTATAAATTTGATGGAAAAAGGGACAGAATTAGTCAAATCAGAAGCAAAAAATATGACAGGAAAACAAAAAATTCAAAGTGAAAAAGACTAATTTTATAAAACACAAATTCAATTTTTGCTTTGAAAACATCTAAAAAAATACACTCGAAAAGGGTGTATTTTTAGTTTATCTAATCTTTTTTATTGTCTTTCAATAATATAAAAAAATTATTTTTCTAATAATTTTTCAATTTTCATTGCAATTTTTTCAGGGGTGAAGCCAAAATAATCCAGCACATCTTCCATTTTCCCACTTTTGCCAAAAGTGTCCATTTTGAAGACAAATTCGTTTGAGGTGGCGAATTTATACCATATGTTATCCCCGCTACATTCAATGCAAAACACGGGTTTTTTTCTGTCAACAACTTTGTTTTGATATCCCTTTTCTTCTTTTTCAAAAAGTTCCACGCATGGCATTGAGACAATTTTTGCAAAAATGTTTTTCTTTTTTAAAATATCGGCTGTTTTTTGTGTCAAAGCAACTTCACTTCCCGTTGAAACAATCGTAATGTCAAAATTTTTGACATTTGAAATCTCATATCCGCCGTGTTTCGCTTTTTCAAAATTATCGTGACAAAATCCCGTTGTTTGCCTTGGAATAAGCATTGCCATTGGAAGATTGTTTTTAAAAAACGTTTCAAATCCAGCAATCATTTCTTCCACTCCACAAGGGCGGAAAACATTGAGGTTTGGCATTGCTCTAAGAGTTGCAATTTGCTCGATTGGCTGGTGAGTTGGGCCGTCTTCGCCGACGGAAATGCTGTCGTGAGTGAAATAAAATAGCACAGGATTTTCCATAAAAGCAGACAAGCGAATGGCAGGCGTCATATAGTTTTCAAACGCCAAAAACGTGGAGCAAAGAGCCCTCAGTCCGCCGTGTAAAGAAATCCCGCCACACACTGCTCCCATTGCGTGCTCCCTAATGCCAAAAGCAAGGTTTCTATTTGTGAGATTTAAGTGCCCAAAAAGTCCGCATCCGTCAAAGTTTGTGCGAGTGGAGGGGCTTAGGTCGGCACTGCCAGAAAGCAAATTTGGAATGGCGTCAAAAAGCGAATTGATGAGCAAATGTCCCTTGTTTCTGCCGTTAAAATCTTTGTCCTTTTCTTTTGGCAAAAGAGATGCAAAGTCAAAGTCGAAGTTTTCTTCAAGTCGGTCAATCTCATCATATTCTTTTGGGAATTTTTGTTTATATTCTTCAATCATTGAAATATAGTCGCTATATTCTTTTTCTTTTTCATCTAAAATGCTTTGAAAAAAGTCTTTTGATTTTGCTGGGAATTTAAAATCAGGCGTCGAGTAATTCAGTTTTTTTCGCAAATTTAAAATTTGCTCGCAAGAAAGAGGTTTTCCGTGCACAGTGGCGTTATTTTCCAAATCACTTCCAAAGCCAATCTTTGTTTTGACAATTATAATGCTGGGCAACTCACTTTTCTTTGCAGACAAAATCGCGTTTTCAATCTCTTTTTCATCGTTGCCATTTAAGACAGAGATGACATTCCAATTTTCCGCCAAAAATTTTTCTTCCACATTCTCACTGTTTGTGTTTGAAGTCGAGCCCTCAATTGTAATGTCATTTTTATCATAAAGCAAGATGAGTTTGTTTAATCTCAAATGCCCCGCCAAAGAGATGCTTTCAAGCGAAACACCTTCCATCAAGTCACCGTCGCCCACAAGGCAAAAAGTGAAGTGAGAAATGGGTTGCAAAGAGTCTCTTTGATATTTTTTCCTAAGAAAACTTTCGGCGATTGCCATTCCCACTGCCATTCCGACGCCTTGCCCCAAAGGTCCAGTGGAAGCGTCCACCCCCGCCGTAAGTCCTTTTTCTGGGTGCCCAGAAGTTCGGCTATTTAATTGCCTAAAATTTTGCAAATCTTCCACATTGACATCAAATCCGAAAAGATGCAAAGTGGCATAAAGAAGAGCGCTGGCATGCCCCGCTGAAAAAACAATCCTGTCTCTATTGATAAAATTTGGTTCTAATGGGTTCAAAAAAGCGTGTTTAAACACTTCATAAGCCATCGGCGCCATGCCAAGACAAACGCCCGGGTGCCCTGAATTTGCTTTTTCAATCTCAAGGCAAGAAGTCACTCTCAAAAAATTTATAAGTTCTTTTTCCATTTTTTCCTCTTTTATAATAAATAATCATCAATACATTTTTTTGCTTTGTCAAAAGCAAATTCAAAATTAGTTGACGAGAGTTTGACACAAAGGTCACAGTTTTTTTTGCAAAATTCGTTTCTTATGTCAAAAGCCAAAAATTCCACTTTTTTTTCATCACTAAGGACTTCTTTTCCACCTAAAAGTAAAGATTTATAGTCTTTTTTTTCAAGTGCTAAAAAGACAATATTTGAATTTTTCTTCAATTTTTTGGCATTGTCGTTTTCTAAAAATAAAGCAAAAGGAAGATATATAAGTGAATTGTCATAATCAAAAACACTGCTTAAAACTTTGTTTTTAAGGCTGTCTAAATATTTCTCGCCACAAAGATTTTTTATATCTTTCTCATTTTGCAGGTTGTATTTTAAAAGTTCTTCTGTATCTAAAAAATACATCTCCATTTTCTTTGCCAAACGCTTTGAAACAAATTTTGACATTTCGTTACACAAACTCACGAGAACTATGTTCGTCTTCAATCTTAATCCCCTTTTCAAGCATATATTACAATTATTTTAGCATAATTTATTATAAATTAAAATAAGTTTGTTTTAAAAAATATTTATCTCAATTCTTCATAATAATATTTTATCATATAAAAAATATTTTAAAAAATGTTTGTGAAGAATTGTCAAAATAATTCGACACAATTTTTATAAAGCAGTTTTGTTGAGCATAAAGTTATATAAATATTGCTGAGCATAGCCCGAATATTCTTTAAAAATGCCTAAAAAATATTGCTCAATTTGCCTGTCATTTTTTTGTTCGTCTGAAAAAAGGGAAAATGATTTTCTTATCCATGTGTCCACTGGGAAAACGTCGCTTCTTTGAAAGGAAAAAAGAAGAATGCAATCCGCAACCTTTGAGCCGATGCCACGAAGAGAAATAAGTTTGTTTTTAAGGTCTTTTGTCGTCATTTTTTTGAGATTTTGTGTGTCAAATTCTTGTGTCCCAAGTTTTTGAATGGTGTCCACTAGATATGCCCCGCGATATCCCGCTTTGAGTTCGTCAAAATCTGAAATTGTCGCTTTTTTGAGTTTAGTTAAACTTGGGAAAGAATAAAAACCGCACGGAAGTTTCTCTCCAAATCTCTCGCTCAAATTCGTGAGAAAATTTTTTATTCTCTTTATATTATTGTTGGCAGAAACAATGAAACTGATAATAGTTTGCACGGGGTCTTGGTTCAAAATTCTTATGCTATCCCCACCAGAAAAAAACTTTGAAAAATCAGGGCTGAGTCTTAAAATTTCTCGTTTAATTTTTAGATAGTCGCGATCCAAATCAAAATAGTTGTAAAAATAATCGACATAATCGCTAACAATCGTCGTTTGAGTGGCAGAAAAAGTGATTTTCGCAAACTTTTCACCGCTTATAACAACATAAGATTTTTCACTTGTTTTATAGTAACTGAACACTTGCCCACAGTTCAAAATCTCTTCAATATTAAAGTCATTTTTATGTTTTATGACAATTTTGTCTTTTTGTTTTTCAATTTCCATACAAAAATTTTAGCACAAACAAATCTATTTGAACACACAAAAATTAACTTTTTAAAATAATTTATTTGCACCAAATTTATTTTCACTTTTCGCATTTGCATTAAATTTTTCTAGGACGGAAGAAGAAAATCTAACAATTTTCTTCTGTTCAAATTCCCTTTCTTTCAACGCATAGTTCATCAATTTTTCAAGCAAATTTGAAAAGGAATATTTGTTTTTGAAAAGATAGTTTGCCATCGAACCGGGGATTGTATTTATCTCGTTTAGATACACTTTTTTTGTTTTATCATCAAGCAAAAAGTCTATGCGGACACAGCCCTTTAAGCCAAGGCTAGAAAATATTTTTTTGCCATATTCTTTGATTGTATTTTCTGTGTTTTCGTCAATTTTAGCGGGACAAATCCGCTTTTGACTCTCCATTCCTTTTGTGCCACCGTAATATTTATTTTCAAAAGTGAGAAAATCTTTTTCAATTTTCACTTCTTCAATGCTCGACAATTCTATGCTCAAATTGTTGCCCAAAATGGCAATGTTCAACTCTCGCAAATTTGTGACAGCCTCCTCCACAAGCACTTCCTTGTCAAACAAAAATGCAAACGATATAGCGTTTTTGAGTTCACTTTCGTTTTCACAAAAACTTATGCCGACGCTACTTCCCAAATTATTAGGCTTGACGATGATTGGGAAATTAAGGGGTTTTAAATCATCAATGATATTTATATTTTCGATGTAGTCTTTTTCAAAAATTTCTTTAAAATTCACCACATTAATTTCAAGTGCCTTGCAGACATATTTTGTGAAAAGTTTGTTCATACAGACAGAACTTCCAAAGACATTTGGGCTGGAATATGGCACATCACACATTTCAAGCAGACCTTGAATGCTCCCATTTTCGCCAAGATTTCCGTGAAGAGCGAGAAATGCAAAATCAATTTTTTTAAATAGTTTTTGTTTTTTGCCTTTAACTACAAACAAATTCCCTTTTTGCCCCAAACAAACTTTTTTGCATTGTTTAAAGGCTTCGTTTTCGCTGAAAGTGTTTATATCAAAAAAAGTTTTGCTAAAATACCACTCATTTTGTTTTGAAATGTAAATGGGCAAAACTTCATACTTTTCAATGTTTAAGTTGCAAAGAACTTGCTCACCTGTGATTATTGAAATGTCGTGTTCGACACTTTTCCCACCAAAAATAACCGCCACAACTTGTTTTTTTGTTTTGTTTGCCATAAAAAATTCCTTTTATTACAAAAGTTATATATGCATTAAAAGGAATTTTTGTTTTATGAAATTATTGTTTTAATTAATTT
>SAAW01000074.1 GCA_009929275.1 Clostridia bacterium | reverse complement strand
TTTTAATTAATTTTTTTTAATTAAATTGTTGATTAAAAATTTTAGATATAGTTGTCGGGCAAGTCGTTTTCAAAAAGAATGACGTCGCCTTCTTTCACAAAATCTTTCATCAAAATTTTGGCTTTTGATAAATCTTCCGCCTGATATATTTTGTCATCACCAAAGTTTTCAGAATTAAGCCCCCGCTTTATATCCTCAAAATTCAAATTGTTGACAATGACAACAAAGTCTGCCACTTTTGCCATTTTTTTGCCGAAATTGAAGTTTTCGAGTGACTCGAGTTTCCCCAGTTCCACAAGTCCGGGAGTTATAACAATCTTTCTTCCTTTCATTTTTTTAAGGACAGAAAGTGCCATTTCACTGCCCTCCACGCTGGCATTATAGGCGTCGTCGAGGATAATATTCGTCGGAGTTTTGATGAGTTCCAGCCTGTGAGGCACTGGCAACAATTTCTCAATCCCCCTGACGATTTGGGCGTCGGTTAACCCCAGCAATTTTGCCATTTTCACACACAGAAGAATGTTCTCAGCGAAGTGACTTCCAAGGAGTTTTGTCTTCACAGGATATTCTTTTTTGCCAATTTTGAGTGTGAAAGATGTGCCGTTTTCATCAATCTCAATGTTTTCAGCAGATATTTCTCCCTTTTTCCCCACCAAAAATTTTTTCACCTGACATCTGAGAAAAAGTTCTTTTGAGCCGTTATTTTCTGAGTTGAAAATTGCAATCCCGTCTGAAGGCAGACTTTCCACAAGTTCAAATTTTGCCTTCAAAATGTTTTCTTTTGTTTTAAAAGTAAGCATATGTTGCGTGCCAACTCCCGTTATAATTGCATATTTTGGATTAATCAAATTGCACAATTTTTTGATATCACCAATATTTCTGGCACCCATTTCACAGATGAGAACCTTGTCATCAAGTTCAAGATAGTTGTTCACAACCTTGCAAAGCCCCGGCAAAGTGTTGAAACTGTGAGGGCTCATACAAACTTTGTATTTTTCACTTAAAATGGAGTTTAAAATATATTTTGTGCTGGTCTTCCCAAAACTGCCAGTGATGCCAATCTTAATGAGATTTGGACATTTTTTAAGTTTATATTTTGCACGAGCAATGTAGCCGTTGATTATAATTTTTTCAAATGGAATGAGAATCATATGCACAAATGGCACAATTATTGGCATAAAAATAGGCACAAAACAAAGCCCGCCAAATTTGACAAAACTTAAATATTCTGTGCAAAGAGCGATGATAAAAAAGGAAAATATGCTCACAAAAATTAACATCACAACGTTAAGTCGTGTCATTCTTGTAGTGTTTTTGAGTGGAATTTTCTTTGGTGCGGAATATAAATTTATAATGAAAACAATTGTAAAATAGAAATAAAATATCAATCCAATATAGGAATATAATGCCTCAGTGTGATAGACATTAAAAAGAGCGTTTGTCACAATCACACAAATGGAACTTAAAAGACTTAAAAAAATCATTCTTGAAACATAACTCGCCTTTGTGTCTTTCAGCCACAGAAAATAGCCCTTGATTTTATAGCCAGAAAGTTGAATGATTTGAAAAAATTTATACGAAGCGAAACACATCAAAAGCCCATTAACAAGCGATAAAATAATGGCAATATACATATTTATATTTGTTGCATCTAAAAACTCCATAAATTTCCCTTTTAAACTGTTCGAACACTTACTAAATCATTAAGAGTTAAAAAATTCTTGCAAAACTTTTAAAAACAAACTTGCACTTTCAATATATGCGAAATGTGTTCCATTTGTTTTAATTACTTCACAATCTTTTATATGCTTTTTAAAATATTTTGTAAAGT
>SAAW01000008.1 GCA_009929275.1 Clostridia bacterium | reverse complement strand
GTTCCTATTCAGATGTGCTGTGTGGAGATGTCAAAATTTTTGAAAAATTTTAAAAAATTATAAAATATATTCATAAAAAAGAAAGTTGCGTTGTATTCATATATCATATGAAGAAAGCAATTTTTTTTCGCTTTCGCATTAAGGGGAGAGATTGAATGGATAATAATGAAAAACTTGAAGTTGCTTTGAAAAAAAATGTGGGGACTGTGCAGATTAAAAACCAGCAAGATTATAGTGGCGACGTCAAAATTGTCAAAGTCTTGACACTTTCTGCCAAACCAAATTTGGAAACAACCACTATTTTTGCTGGAAAAGTGATATTAGAAGGGGAGATTGA
This sequence comes from Clostridia bacterium, assembly GCA_009929275.1. Classification (GTDB taxonomy): domain Bacteria; phylum Bacillota; class Clostridia; order Christensenellales; family UBA1242; genus UBA7862. Next base: position 42,116 of record SAAW01000008.1, on the reverse strand, counting down.
TTATGATTTACTCGTCGTCTTAGAGGACAACGAGATCACTCCTTTAACTCAAAAAGCAAAATTTTCCCAAGTGTTTGAAAACAGTGAGATTTCAGAAAACAGTGCGATTTGTGCAGATTTGTTGCTTTCGGAATTAAATTCTAGCGGTGGCGGTGACGAAAGTTTGCATTTATCTTCAACAATTGAATTCAACATTAATATTATCTCAAAAAACTGCGAAGTTAGAAATGCTGTTATGCCAGAAGGAGTGTTTGTGCGGGAGTGCGAGGTCTGCTTCAATTCTCTTGTGACAGATGTGAAATATGATGGCGTGATTAACTTTGAACTCTCAAAAGACAGCAAGATTGCCAAGATTTTGTTTGTCAAAAATAGTGCCACAATTAAATCTGTCATTTCCGCTGTCGACTATTTTGTGGTGAGTGGGACGGTGTTTAGTTCCATAATCTATGAAACGGAAGACAAAAGCATTAGAAGCATAGTTAAAGAAAACAACTTTTCAGAGGAAATTGAGGCAAAAGGCACAACAAAAGAGAGCAATATTCAAGCATTAATTTTCACAAAAGAGGCTGTTTCAACCGAAAATAGCGACAAAAATATGTTCGTTTTTGATGTTCCGATTGCCATTTCTGCCCAAGTTTATAATAAAAATTGCACAAAAACAGTGATTGACGCTTATAGTTTGAAAAATGAAGTGAATTTGACGACGGAATCTTTCAGTGTGGGAGAATTTGCTTCAACAAAGCAAGCAGACGAAAATATTTTAACAAACTTTACGCTTAGCGAGAGTATTCCACAGATTGACAAACTTCTTGCAACGACTCCAACATACATAACCATTTTAAATCAAATTGTGAAAAACAGCGAAGTTGTCCTTGAAGGTCTTGCAAACATCAATCTTATATATTACAGCGAAGATGCTGACGGAAACAATGTTCTTAACTCGCTTGATGTCGAAGTTCCATACTCAATCTCTCTTAAATTAGCAGAAATTTCAGAAAGTGACCAAATTGTTTCACAGGCAGTGCTGGGGGACATCAGTGTCAAGGTGAAACACGGCAGAGAACTCGAAATCTTTGCAGAAGTGAAGGTGGACATAAGTCAAACATCACTGTCAACCTCCGCAATTACTTCGCAAATTGCACTTGGTGAAGATAAGCCCGAAAGAGATTATGCAATGGAAATCTATCTTGCAAAGTCAAGTCAAACTTTGTGGGACATTGCAAAAGAACTTAACATCTCAACGGCAGAACTTGTGGAGCAAAACGGAGAATTGACGCTTCCTTTGGCAGATGAAGAAAAAATTGTGGCATATTTTAGAAAAGAAAGTGAAAATAATTAAAGAAAAAAATTAAAATTACTGATTAAAAAATGAATTGTGGTGAATAATCTTTTTTGTGAAAAGATTGTTTGCCATATTTTTTTTGAGCATTTTGCTTTTGGCAGTTGTTCTTTTGGGACTATCTTGTGGCGAAAAGGGCGAGAGTTATGTGAGGATACATATTGTTGCAAATAGTTCAAATGTGAGCGATGAAAGAGCAAAAAATCAGGTGAAAGAGGAGTTATGTAGTTTTCTCTCTCCTCTTCTTTCAAACACTGATGAAGTTATAAATTATCTTAAAAAAAATTTAAAAAATATTTGTGGAATAGCAAACGAAATTCTTGCACAAAATAATTTTGATTATAAAAGTTCGGCAGAATTATCTTGCAAGTTTTTTGAAGAAGAAACTATCCTAAATGTCACTTTAAAAGCGGGGAATTATCATCAACTTTTGCTTATTTTAGGAGAGGGCGCGGGCGACGGAGATTATTATGTTATGGAATGTGGCGAAAAAACTGCTGTTTATAAAAGCCGAATCTTTTAATAATTTGGAGGGAATATGAAAAGATTTTTGGTTGTTTTGGCAGTCTGTCTGTGCTTTGTTATGGGGATATCTTATGTTGTTACAAACTACATTTCAATGCCACTAAAAAATGAGGTTGTGGAAGTCGCAACAACCACATCTCAAAACAAAATTATTCAGCAAAGGCTGAAGAGTTGGGGTTACTACACGGGTGCGGTCGATGGAATTTTGGGGCCAATAAGCATTGCGGCAATAAAGAAATTTCAAAAAAATAACGGACTTGTCGTCGACGGAATTGTTGGCTCAAAGACGGCGGCAGCCATTGGCATAAGTTTGAGTTCTTCCAGTTCTAGTTCTCAATCGTCTAGTGATCTCTATCTTCTCGCGAAATGTGTGCATGCAGAGGCGCGAGGTGAGCCATATGCAGGGCAAGTTGGCGTGGCAGCAGTCATTTTAAACAGAGTGAAGAGTTCAAGTTTTCCAAACACCATAGCGGGTGTGATATATCAGCCTTGGGCATTCACATCGGTGACGGACGGGCAGATAAACTATGAACCAGACACCACCGCTTACAATGCTGCAAGAGATGCAATGAACGGGTGGGACCCCACCTACGGGTGTTTGTTTTTCTATAATCCGTCAACTTCCACAAGCAGTTGGATTTATTCTAGGCAAGTTGTGACGACGATTGGCGACCATGTGTTTGCACTTTAAAGGAGAGAAAAAGAATGAAAAAAGCATTTATAATAACAGTGTCAATATTAAGTTGTGTGATTTTAGTTTTGGGCATCTATCTTTTCACAACTGCAACAAGCCTGACGGCAACAAGTGCCAGTTTGGAAAATTTATATCAACGCTCATTTTATGAACTTGTGAACAATGTAAATAATATGGAAGTGGAAATGAGCAAATTGATGGTGAGCAATGACTCCGCTTCGCAACAAAAAATTTTGACGAGCCTAAAACAACAGTCGAGTGATGCGGAAAATTCGCTGAGCCTTCTGCCACTCAATGCTCAAATCCTCACGCAAACAAGTGATTTTATGAACCAACTTAATGGCTATTGCACTTCGCTTGTGACATATAAAGACGGAGTAATTGAGGGAGAAGATTTTGAGACTCTGTCACAAGTTCACCTAAGTTTGACATCAATCAAAGAAGAACTGAATGCAATTATGGAAAAGATTATGCAAGGTTATATGATTTCACAAAATATTTCAGGAGAAGACGGCGGGGATTTCACTCTTCAATTTTCAAACTTTGTGAATGACACCATTGAATATCCAAGTATGATTTACGACGGACCATTTTCGGCATCGACGACGAATAAAACTGTGAAAGGTTTAACAGGTGAAGAAATAAACGAAGCGGAGGCAGAACTGAAAATTGAGAGTATTTTCGGCGACAAAATGACAAATATGACATTCATAGGAAACACTTCGGGGACATTTGAAACATATGATTTTGGAGTGAACACGGCGGACAAAAACTATTATGTCCAAATCACAAAAAGGGGAGGCTTTTTGTTAAACATCAGTGCAAACATAACTGAGGAGGCTGTGACTGTAAGCGAAGAAGAGACAAGTTCAAGCGGAGAAACTGTGACAAGTGACAGTGTGAACAGCACAGACGAGAAGACAAATAACGCAGTCAAAATTGCGCAGACTTTTGCCACAAACAGAGGGCTTGAGAATATGAAATGCGTGTGGAGTGCCAGTTCGGATAACATTTGTTATGTCAATCTTGCTCCTGTCGTGGACGATATAATAATGTATCCAGACCTTGTGAAAGTTAAGATTGAACTTTCAAGTGAGGAAATCGTTGGTTATGAGGCGTCGAGTTATGCCATCAATCATACCGAAAGAGAAGACCTCATTGCTCAAATCACCGAGAGTGAGGCAAAGGCTCTTGTGAGCACCAGTTTAGTTGTGGACAGCACAAAATTGTGCGTCATTCCACTGGACTATGTGGGTGAAACTTTGGCCTATGAATTTGCCGGCGAATTCGACAATTTTAAATATTATCTGTATATAGACGCCTACACAGGTTCACAAGTGCGAGTGCTAAGAGTCATTCAAACAGATGAGGGCGAACTTATGATTTAGGTTTTAAAAATAATAAAAAAGGCTTTTTTAAGTCTTTTTTTTTATATTCTATAATTTTATTTTTAAAAATTTGTTTTCTATAAAAGTCAACAAAGAATTTGAATTAATTAGTTAAAAATTATTCAAATCTAAAAAAATAAAGATGGACAAATGAAAAATTTTGTGTATAATTTTATTGTAAGTGAGGAAAAATGAAACAAATTGATGAAATTGCAATGAGAAACGCCAGCATATTTGAACTGAGAAATGTGGCAAGAGATATGGGTGTCAGATCACCCACTATATATAAAAAAGAAGAACTCATAGTCAAAATTATGAATATTATGAAGGGTGAAGTTAAGCCTGAACTCCCAAAGACAAGACAAGGCAGACCTCCAAAAGCAGGGAATAAGATTTATGTTAATGCAGACAACTCATTTGCTTTTAATGGATTTGAAGAAAAAAATAGTGAAGAAAATTACGATGTGAAAGGTTTTTTAGACGGAAGGCTTTTCGCTTTATCAGATGACGGCATTAAATTTGGAAATTCAAATGCCAAATATATTGAAGACTCTGGATTTTTGAAATTGGACAAAAATGGCTATGGTTTTTTGTTTAACAAAGGCTATGTTGCCGACGCTAAAAAAGCAATTCATGTGCCAAATTCGTTCATTAAAAGTTGCAATTTACGAGAGGGCGATTTTGTTGAATGCACGTGCAAATATATGGACACTCAAAATGCCAGATTGCTCATAAACATTGAAAATGAAAAAGATTTTAAAAATAGAACATATTTTAATGACTTAAAAAGCGTTAAGACAAATGTTAACTTTTCGCTTGGTGCTCCGCTTGAAATGAAATGGCAAGAGGGAGGAAGGAATGTTCTGTTAGTTCAATCCCTAAAAAACAGAAAGAAAATGCTTTCTAGTTTTGAAAATATTTCAAAAGAATATTCTGTTTTTTGTCTTTCTCTTGATGTTTTGCCAGAAGATTTGCCGATGAAGTTTGACAATTTTCATACTTTTGCAGGGGACTGCGAAAAGAAAAATGTCTTCACAATTGAACTCTTCATTGAGAGAATAAAGCGTATGGTGGAAGAAGGCAAAAAAGTTGTTGTTTTGGTGAACGAACTTTTGAAAATTGTGAAATATCAAAATTATATCAACGGTAATAGTATGTTTGATGTGAAAAGCAAATCTTTTGAACTTTGCTTGCAGATTATGAGGCTGGCGTCCGTTTATGATAATGGCTCAAGTGTTACTATTTTTGCACTTTTAAAACAAAACAATTCAAACGATTGCTACAATTGCCTGCTTGGAGAACTTGAAAATATGAATTGTGAAATAGTGGAAATAAAATTGTAATTTTTTTAAACAAATATAATAAAAAATATATAGTTTTAATAAAAAAATATTTGCTAAAAAAGCAAATATTTTTTTTGTGAATTTATAAGCATTGTTTTTTCTTAAACATTATCTTACTTTCATCTTTGTCCTAAGTTTAATGATGACGATGAGAAGCACGATGCCAGCAATTGAAGCAATAATTATGGCAATGATTGCAAAAGAGTTTAGAGGGTCTGTTTTGTTCACCCTAAAACTGCTGATGACATTGCCATTCTCTGTCTTAACTTGAACAAAATAGGAGTTTGAATTGGAGAGTGTGATTGTTGAATTCCCAGTGCTGGAAGCGTCCGAAATTGAAATGGTTTGATAAGTGTAGAAAGTGTTGCTGTCGGAATTATAGACCAAAATATTGATGCTACATTGCCCGATTTGGCTGTATATATAATTTCCATTATAAGAAAGAATAATGTTGGAAGTCGTTGTTTCCCCATAATTTATGTTGCAAGAAATTGTTGGGACAAATTCGCTTATGAGGAAAGAAAATTCTATGACATCATTTGCGTTCTGTCCATATTTTAAAGTGACAGTGTAATGTCCACTTCCGCTGAGACTATCACTGGCCGTCACGAAAAGCGAGCCATCGCTTGCAAGGATACTGCTTGTGATATTTCTGCTGTCTTTAATCACTTTTGTAATTTTATAACCCTTTATGCTTGGATATTCAAAGGAAAGCCTTGACGCATTTGCATTAATTATGGAGAAATTATAGGTGGCAGTGTTCAAATCTTTGCCATTATATTTCCCGTCAAATTTGACGATATATTTGCCCGCATTTGAGAAAGTATAAACATTTCCGTTTGTGGTAAAATTTGTCGTGGAAGTTCCGTTGAGAGTCACCCGAATTTTAATGTTTGAAAGCAGACTTAAATAATATTGGTCGAGAATAATTTCAACAGGGGAGTTAAAAATGGCATATTGAATTGGGTCGCGATCTTCTTCATCTTGTGTTAAATAGTATATCACTTGGTCGAGCAAATGAATTTTAAAGACATTTTTCTCGCTGACGAAAGAACTTGTGGTGAACTGATGAGTGTTTCCTGCAATATCTTTAAACATAATTTTGTGCGTTCCAGAGCCTGAGATTGTGGAGGAATTAACGCTTGTTGCTGTGTTGACAGCGAAATTGATTGAATAATAGGTGTCGTTAAGGCTATATTGTTCAAGAAGATACACAAAATTGCCTTGTTTGAACCACTTTGCAGTCTCCGCAGATGGCAACATATTCCAGCTGATCAGAGTTGTGCTGTTAGTTATCTCGCTGTTTGTCAAAACTTTTTCAAGAGTTATGGAAGAACTTGTTAGGTTGATCACTTCAGTGGAATTGTAGTAGATATTTCCGCTTATAAGCGAAGTGCTTGTTGGCACTTTTGTGAAAGCAAAAAGTTCAATCCTAATTGGCCCTGTCAAATTATAGACGAGATAGATTGTTGTCCAATAATCTCTTCCAACATTTGATGGGGTTGTGTTTATGCCCTCGTCGTTTAAAAAATAGTTGGTAAGAATATCATTTGTGAACACAAATTCTATTATATTAAGTTTTATATTACTATTATAAACTATGCTTGGGGAATAAATTGAATAGAAATGCTCCACATTAAGAATGTTCGCAATACCGATGTTAGAAGCACTAAAAACTCCGCTAGATGTGAAGCCTAAGTTACTGATAAGAATGTCATATTCAGTTTTTGGCAAACTTGTTGTCCTGTCGACAATGTCGTTGAGATATCCTGCTGTATTAAGCGAAGTTAATGCTTGATATATTGTTTGGATAACCGTCTGTGATGCTGACGAACTGTTAAATTTTGAACTATTTGCCGTGGTCGTGGAGGAAAGATTGAGAATTTCCTGAGATGAAGGCGAAAGTTCCGCTTCGTTTGCATAGACAGTGTAGAGAGGGAAGTCGCCAAATTGAATGACAAAATATATACTCCTCATATTAGCCAGTTTGCTGTTTGAAATATCAAGGCGATAGTAGCCCTCTTCCGACACAACTTCGCCCGCGGAGATAATCTTATAGGAAGCATATTCGCCCTCATCATTTCTTGTGTAGAGTTTAGCCACAGTTACATTGTTTGTGCTTGAATCATTCAAACCTGCATACGCACAGCCACCAATCGTGCCATAGTCAATGTTTACAATCGCGTTTGTAATCTGAGATTCACTTTCTTGCAAGGTTGAAGTGATGGAAGAACTTCCGTCGTTCTCATTTGTGAGGATAATCTCAGGGAGATAGTCAAAAATAGTTATGTTCAAAGTCTTTTGAATTGAGCCGTCAGTGATGTCATAATAGACAATCTCATAAGTTGTCACGCCACCGACAGAGTATTCTGCATCAACATTATTGTAGGAATAATCGGAAGAAAGAGTGAAAGTTTTACAATTGTAAGAAGAATATTTTGAAGACAAAGTTTCAAGATTTGTTCCACTATACAAAACACCATTGACCCTCACTTGATATATGTTTGCTTCATATGTAATTTGAACGTCATCACCGCTATAATACATCTTATTTTCACTGTCGTAGATGTAATTTTGCAAAGAAAATACGACTTCTTTTGAGAAATTGTTAATATAAAACTCGCCAATATAGAGAATGAAGAAATAGGTATTTGCGTTGTAGTTGTCTTTATACACTGCTTTGTATATGCCACTGGAAAGACCAGTGATGTTGCTTGGGATATTTGAAGTGTATATATGCGAAGTGGCTTGCCAAGCGTTGTTTGAATAGACATAAAGTGAAAATCTTTCAAGATATAGGAAAGTTGTGGCAGTGCTGGTTGTGAGGACGAGGTTATAAGTCGTTCCCGTGGACGAACTGCTCTCTTGCACTGTTGGCGACGAAAGATAAGCCGTGCTATCATTTGTGATGACGTTTATATAAACAGTCGAAAGAGGGAATGTTGAGTTATAGCGCGAAAGAGTGAAGCTAAAACGCGAATTGATTTCACAGGTTAAAAACGCATTAATTCTTGTAAGCATTTGACTTGAAATGGAAGTGGAAACAGGACTTAATTCGATGACAGATGAAAAGTTTGTGCCCAAAGTCTCGTTTCGAAGCGTGACATATCCAAATCCAAGTCTGCTGGAAAGGGAAGTTAAAGTGAAATATTCTTTTGCGGTTATTGCATTTCCCGACATTGTGGCATATCCATTTTCGTGAATTCCGTCAACATTTATGATTTCATATGTGTTTGAATAACTTGAAAAATACACAGAGAAAGAGCGATAGTTTCCTGCAGAGTCTTTTTCAATCACTTCATAAAATCCAGTTGGATTTTCGATGCCAAGAGTTGACTTAATTAGAGAATAGAGGGAAGTGGACAAATTATAGTATATTTTATAGTATGTTTCTGTGCCAATATTTATGGTGTCGCTTATAAGTCTTATCTCAGAAAATCTTGGATATCCGCTGAAATATAATTGATTTTCATAATATGCGTGCGAGGAGGGGTAGATTGTGTCAATCATATCAGGTGTGATGCTTGAATAATCGCCGTTATATTTATCATAGGAGCGAATGTAGAAATAGTTTAAAGTCTCACTTGAAGAGTATGTCAGCGCGAAAGAACTGTTAATCCCAAAAGCATAGGTGAGTGAAGTTGGGTCAGACGAAGTCCCATTTGCTTCATAGTCATAGTTCTCTTCTTTAAATTCGCTTGTGTTTGTAAAATAGTGCATTAAAAGCGACTCAGAATTTATAAGTCGATTTATGTTTACATTTGGTTTTGTTCTGTCAATAGTGACGGTGTAGGTGGAGTCGGCAAAACTTGTGTCATCGTTCCTGTCATAACTCTCAGAATTATCTAAGATAGAAATGTAGGAAACAACGATTGTGTATTTCACTTCATTTGCGATGGAAAGAGCCATTTGATAGGAATATCTATAATAATTTTTGCTGTCAAAAGTCTCATATGGAGAGGTTGGGTTGTAGTAAGCCAAATGAAAAGAAAGCACAAATTGCCCGCTAGTGATTAGGTTAGTGGAATCTCCAAGCGAGAGATTGACTTCTCCGTTTATACTTGAAATAATTGTGTTTTTGTTAAGTTCGGAAAGTATTATGGAATATGACGAAGTCGTACTATCGCTGTTTTGAACACTCACAGTAATTTTGTCTATTTGAGCAAGGTATGGAGTGCTTGGGTCATTCCATTTGAGATAAATTTTGTTATCTTCCAAAGAAGGGCTGTCGTTCACTGCCTTTATATTTGTGGCAAAATTGTTTGAACTATCTTCGTTTGTGAGGAGGGTGTTGCTGAAAGTTGAAGATGAAAAACTGTGAGTATATATAGAAATCTCAGGCGAAGAATAGGTGATATAGAACACAAAGGAATAGGTTGTTGGGGTTGTCTCTGTCTTATCGGTTATGACGACGTTATATCTGCCTTCATTTGAGAATAGGAGGTTGCCAGAAGGGTTTTTAGAACTCACAAGAGCCGAGCAAGTTAGCATTCCTGTCGAGACATTATATGTGTTTACATTTGAAACATAGGTTATGTTTGCCGTGCCAGAACTATAATAAATTTTAACACTAAGTTTTGCAAAATTCAAATTTGAAAAAACATATGACGAAGAAGTGTTTAAAAAATATTTTGAATAAGGAACATTGATTTGAACTGGCACTTTGTTTGTCGTGAGTGAATTGCCAGCAAGGGAAGTTTTATAAAATTCTTTAAAAGTCCATTGATTTGAAACGCTGTTATCTGTGCCAAGAATAATGGAAATGTTGTCTCCCACTGCATCTCTATTTGAAGTTGCTTCAGTTATTATGCCATTGTGGTCGACATAAACAGTGTATCTTCGAACTTTTGAATCTGCACCGAAAAGATAGATGAAAGTTTCACCACCATCGTTTGTGTAGTAATCCCCACCACTTTCAAGGATAAAAGAGTAAGTGCCATCGCCGTTGTCCACCCTTTTGTGAGTGCCACCTTGATAAACACGAGTGATGACATATTTTCCAGGTTTCGTCACACCACTAAGTCCCAAGCCCGAATCATAGGTGACATTGATGGAATCCACACTAAATATAACCCCGCCTTCATCTGGCGTGGCAAATAGATTGTCTTGATAGGTGACAGATGAAGAGAATGGATAGGAAGATGAAGAATAGTTTGGGTCATCTTCGGTTAGAGCAAAATTATAATATTCATAATATAAACTTGCGACATTATAGTAGGAAGCCGCAGAGGAATTGTTTTTTGTGTATGAAAATTTTAAAACATTTAGATTTGTGCCTGCACCTTGTGTGATGACATATTGTTCCCCGATTGAATTATAAGCATAAAAAGTGCCTTGAATAACGTCAAAATTCATATTAATTCGTCTTTGTGTGGCAACTCCAGTTTTGTTTGTCACGGTGAAGAAATAGTTGTTTTCGCCTTTAAAGGGAACAGTTAGGCTCGTGACATTATATATGACGGAACGATAGATTGTTGACGGAGTGGTGAAAGTGCTTGATGTGGTTGATTCAGTCACAGAAGTATTTGATAAGATTAAATAGTAGTTTATATCATTCGCATTTGCACCGCCGAAGTCCAAAAGGTCGCTCGTTGAATTTGTACAGACATATGAAGTTATTCCACTCAAAATTTGATAAAAATCCACATTATAGTTTGTTTTTGTTGCCAAAATTCCTGTCGAGAGATCATAGCAAGCAGTGTAACTTGGGTTGGTCACGGTGACGGCTGTGCCAGCGGAAAGATTGGGAAGGAGAAGTGCTTTGTGGGTGCCAAAATAAAGCACTGTGTCGCTGTTCACATAGTTGCTCTCGTTGTTCGTCTTGTCATAAGTGTTTATCCACGAAGAATTTTCCGAAGTGCTTGCCCATTTGCCTTGAAGAATGGAAGAATTTGAACTGTCCACAAGCACAGTCAGATAAAAATTGTTTCCCGCTTGGTCGTAGATGAAAAAGAAATAGATGCCATCTTTTCTGAAATAACTTTTTGCAGAAAGTTCACTTCCAACGTTTAAAGTGTAGCTGTTAACATAGCCACTCTCAACATTGTTTAAAATGGAACTAAATTCAAAACTGTTTGTTAGCCAATATTGCGAAGTGTTTTCTTTAAACAAAGACAAATCGTTTGAAGTCTCTGTTTGCTCCATATATGACACATAGCAATATTCTCTCGCACCACTGTCGCTTGGTTTCCAACTCAAAGAGAATGGTTCGGCGGTTATGTAGAGGTCGCTTGATGTTTCTTTTGCAACATAATCTGTCGTTTTGATATATTTTCCGTCATTGATGACTGCGGAGGTTATGCTAGCGTCGTTCAGGGTGATTTTTTGTGCGTTTGTGATACCACTTGTCCCCGAGATTTTGTTTGTGTCACTGTCGATATAGAAAGTGTATGTTTCGGAAGATGTGGTGCTTGTGGTGGCAATTCGAATGGTCACGGTGTATAGTCCGTCTTGACTAAAAGTGAAATTATTTGAACTGTTTGTCACATAGTATCTATAACTTGTTCCGTCAACGAGATAGGTGGTGTTTGCTTTGAGAGAGAGAACACCTGAATTTGAAGAAGTGCTACTAAAATTTGCCGAACGAGTGTAGCTCACAACAGTTGGCAGAAAAAACGCGTTTGGCATATCTTTAATGCCTATTCTCACAGATTGATTTGTGTAGGTGTTAAAATCATAAAGATATTGAGTGCTTGTGTTAATTGCCTGAATGTTAAGTTTTTGAATATTGTTATTCACTTCAAAGACGATGTATTGTTCGCCCATAACACTTTTTGAACCCTGAAAAGACAAATTGCCATTTGAGAAATCTATGTCTATGGAAATACTATAAACAAGTTTCATAATGTAAATGCCGTCGACGGTGATTGGCGAACCTTGTGTGTAGGTGACATCACTTGCATTGATGAGAGTGTCAAGCGTCGCAAGGTTTGTAGAAAGGGTTTCTGGCGTGGAAGATTTGATTAGCCCAAAATAGTTTTCTTCGGTGTTTAAAATGTCGTCATTTGAAAGTTGATTGTAATTTAAAAGCAGATATTTTGCTGTGTAGGAAGAAGTCAAATTGCCAAAATTGTCAAAACGCAAATTCTTTTGGTTTGTTATGGCGATGCTTTCTGGAACGGAGACATAATAGTTCGCTGAATGGTCGTTTTTGGCGACGACTGAAGATTTGGTGATAAGATTTCCCGCGTCATCATATTTTACAAGAGCAAGTCTTTCAGATGTCGTGTAGTCAGTATATTTTAATTCATAGCCAAAAATGGCAAGTTTTTTGCAGTTTAATGTTTCATCCACTGTGTCGTCGAGAATAAAAGAGGGGATTGTGATGAAATTTTCAGACGAGGAAGTTGGAATGAGAATGTTAAGCGAAAAAGCATACACCCCTTGAAAAGAGTTTGTTTTAAATGCAGTGCTATTTTTAACAATCATATTTTTTTGAAAATCTGCGAAGTCAAAATAGGCAGAATATGTGACATTGCCAACTTGTTTTGTATAGAAAGAATATTGATATAGCAAGTTGTTAATAGTGCAATCTAGTGTCACTTTTCCAGTGTATCCCGAGGGGACGTTATAGGTGAAAGAAGCATAAGTGAAATTGTATATATTACTGCCAGAAGTGAAAGAAAAATCAAGCCCAAATTTGCTTGCGTCATATTCAATCACAGGCTCGTCGTCATAGTTATAGTTGTAGAGTTCGTAGTCGGTGTCATAAGTTGTGTTTGTTGCCTCGTCTCTATATTGATAGGTGTCGGTGTTAGAGAAGATAAGTGGGTTTGTGTTATTGTCAATATATGCGTCGTAGTCAATAATATAAAATGAAAGTTCAAAAACACAAGAATTTGAAACTGCGCCATTTCTTGTGAAGGTGTAACTAATAATAAAACTATAAAGTCCTGTGCGGAATGAAACATCATTTTCAGCCCCATTTCCTCCAAGTTTGTTTAAAGTTGTTTCGCCCAAAACGAAAGGACATTCGGCGTCTGGATTTGCTTGGTCATTTGTAACGAGTGATAATAGGTTCACAGCGAAAGAATATCGAGTGTTTGTGGAAGTTGTCTGGTCTGTTGGGCAATAAAGTGATATCTCATCGTCAGAACTTGCAGTGCGAACTGTTCCTTGCACAGCAATCGAATTTATCTGCGCTGTTGTGGAAGTGGTTGCCCCATTTGCATCGTTAAATCTAAAAAACAAAGTCTTATAGAGGAGGTCGTCGGGCGAACTGGAAGAGAGGACTATGTATGGAACGGTGTCGTCGTTCATTGAGTAATAATAGGTGTTGTTAGTGGAAGTTGTCGCCGTGAAAGTGGGAAGGTAGTCGGTGATAATATATTCATTATTTGTGGCACTTGGGGCAGAGGTAAAAAGAGAAAAAGGAATGTTTCCTGTCGAAGAATTTGTGTAGGAATATTGCTTTGAGTCTTCGGTTATTCCTGTGTTTGTAACACTGTTTGAAAAAGCGTTTGCAGAGATAACTTCGCTTGCATTAGGAGCGACAAAATAAAAACAACAAAAGGATAATAAAAACAAAATACTCGAAGTTATGATGGATTTGAATTTATGATTTCTCATTGAAGACACCTCTTTATTTTTATCTTAAAAGAATTAAAATTTACAAAGCAAAAAATTAATTTTATAAAAATTAATTTGGTTTAATGACTAACTAGCAAAATCATAATCTTATTATTCCACATAAATCTCCAATATATTTGATTATGATATAATATAATTTATATACTAACATAATAAGAGTTGAAATCAAAATGAAAACAACAAAAAAACTTTTAAAAAAAGTTATATTTTTCTAAAAGTTTTTTAATGTTTTTAAATAATTTTTGCCTTAAAATTTCAAGCATTTTTTTCTAAAAATTTTTAAGATTTTTAAAAATTAATTGGTCTGTTTGGAAAAGGTCTTTGGTGCAAAACTTTTTCATTTCTTTCAATGATGTTATAAGCCACTTTTTCTTCGTTTAATGCTTTTGATACAACATATATGTCAGGTGCACGAGAATGGTCAAATTGAACAGTTTGCCAATAAGGATTTGAAAGTGTGCGAATAGGGAATTCGTTTAAGATAAACACAACCATTTCACCTGTGCCGTCTGCTTTGCTGAGGTGGCGGAGTTCGTCGGGATAGATGAGTGGACGAGAAGTGACGGAAGTGCTGACAGATTTGTTTGGAGTCTCCTTGCCGTCCTTGTCTTTTTGCTTGCTTTCAGAGGTTGAAGTTGTCTGCAAAGTGATGTCACCGCAAGTTTTGCTAAATTCCTCACAAGTTTTTGCATCGTCAGTGCCGATAAAAATCTTAATTGGGCAGTTGCCTTTTAAAGTTTCTGCGACGTCAGCGCCATATTTTGAATATAGTTGACTATATGATTGAATGATGAGTGAAAAATAAATCTTTCTACTTCTTGAAACAGTGACAATTGAGTCGATTTTTTCAATCTTTGGCAGGTTGCCAAATTCGTCTAGGAGGAAATAGCAAGTCCTTGGAAGTTCTCCTCCGGGATATTTTTCAGCAAGTTCAACAAGCCTTTTGTAAGTTTGGGAAATCATAAGAGTGACAATGCCGTGACGATTGACTTTTTCGTCTGGGAAAATGATGAAAAGAGCAGTTGGTTTTTCAGAAAAGTTGCTAAAATCAATCTCGTTTGAACTTGTTGCATAACACATTCCGCTGTCGTTGAAAACACTCATATGTGCTGCGACAATTCCCATATAACTTTTTGTCGTGGTGGGAGCATTGTTCACCGCTGTGGACACAAGAGAGAGCACTTTGCTAAATTTTTCCCTTCCTGTGAAATATTGCCTGAGAGTTCTATATGGATTTTCAGGGTCGGGGTCTTTGAAATTGCAAATTTTGGCAAGGTTATAGAAATTAAACTTATCTTTTGTCATTCCAAGTTCGGGGTTCATACTATCTTCAAGCATTGCAAGCATTGTTCCATATATAAATTCTTGTGCACCTCTGTCCCAAGATTGTTGTTCTCTACTGTTTGGGTCAACAGGGCAGAGATTTGCTGCAATTTCACGCAGTTCATTCTCTGCGTGGTCGATTAATTCCGCTTTTTTGGAAATAAGGTCAGTGTCGAGAGTTTCTTTGTTTGGATAGGCAACACCGTTATATTCATACCATTCATTTTCATATTCTTCTGCAATTATACGAAGCCCTAAATCTGCGGGATTGATGCCCACATGAGTGATAACTCTGTCATAAAGGGTGAAGGCGTTTTGATAGAGTGAGAAGGAATTTTCCATTGGGTTCCATCTTGCCGATTCATATGGCCTACGAAGATTAAAAGCTTTGACATCATACCCCTCTTGTCTCAATTTGTTTGCGTGGTGTCCATAGAGTTCTGACTTTGGGTCGGTGATGACCATGCTAGGTTTTGTGCGAGTGGAAGAAAGGATTTGTATGCTAGGTTCGATGTATTTTTGAGTTTTTCCAACGCCGGTTGTTCCGATAATCATCGTGTGAATTGCCTTATACATATTAATGTGAAGTTTGTTATTTTTCACTTGACTGCGAATAACAATGCCGTCGGGGCTGTTTTTCAAATTTTCCCAAGTGCAATACATAAATTGTTTTTGAGTTTGCAAATCTTTTTCAGTTGTCCAATGCGAATCGAAATATTGAGATAAATCCACTCCTTCTTTTGTTTTAGCCCCAAGTTTTGGTTTTTCTTTTTTGTCGAGAGAGTGGTTTAAACAAAATATGATATAACTTCCTGTGCCGACGATTGCAAAAAGTGGGACAAACATTCCGCTTGAAAGTTCGGCAATTTCAAATGCTCCAGTGCCACCATTTGTGATATAATATTCTGCGCCAATTCCAGCTGCAAGACATAAAAGAAATATAACCGGAATGTATAAAAATCTCTTCATAAATTTCTCCCTTGTGAAAAATTTCTTTTTATTTGTATTATATATTTATTAAAAGAATAAAACAAATAAAAGAGCACAAAAAAACAAAAATAAAATTATTAAAAAAATATTAAAAAAACGTTTTGAATTAAAAAATTATTGTGATATATTTTCTATAATAAAAATTTTAGGAGGAAAATATGAATTTCTTAAATCTTTTGGGAGCAGTAACATCAAACGGACCATTCAAAACTGTTATAGAAGAAAATAGTAATTGGACAGGTATTGAGTGGGTAAGAAACATTGCAATATTTTTGGACAATATGATACTTCCTGTGACAATTATAGTCTCTATAATTGGTGCAGTTTGGATTATTTGGTTGGGCGTTCAACTTGCTAAAGCAGAAGAAGCTGGCAAACAAAAAGAAGCAAAAGGCAAACTTATCAATGTTGTCATTGCCATGGTTTCTGTCATTATTCTCATTTGGATATTGACATGGTTCAGTGCTTCCGCTTCAACAATTTTCAATGGCAGCACAATCCCTACAACCTAATTTGTAGCTTTAGAAATTTTATTTTAATATTATTAAGCCCGATTTTTATCGGGCTTTTTGTTTTTGATTAAAAAATAAAAATAAATTTCAAAATTTCTTTTGCAATTGTTAAAAATATTTTATTTTTAATAAATTAATTGGAGATTTTTGTTGTTTTATGCTAAAATTTGGTATAATAATTTATAAGTGGAGATAAACTATGAATTTTCTATACTTTTTAGGTGCAGATATTTTTCCCGTAACGGAAGGTAACACTGCTATTGATGTAATAGCAACTTTCTTAAACGAGAATTTAATTCCTTTCACAATTGCTCTTTGTGTTTTGGGAGCGATTGTCGCAATTGTTTTGGCGGCAGCAATGGTGAAGGAGACGGACTCTTCTAAAATAGCAGATTATAAGAAGAAAATGATGGGAATGGTTGTGACTATTTTTATAATCATTGGACTTGTTTGGATTTTAGGGTGGATAATCACAAATTTACCTAACATTCAAAAAACTTTTGAAGAAGTTATAAGTTTTTAAGTTTTTAATTTTTTTTAAAATGCTTTTGAATGTTTTAAAATAATTTGAGGTGATTTGGCGTAGTGAAAAAGCAAAAAATGTGGAAAAAATTTAGCAAATTAAACAGTTTAATCCTAACGACGATTTTTATTTTCTCGTCGCTTTTTGCTTTGACAGGTTGTAGCACAAGAAATATTTATTCAGGAATGGTCTACACTCAAAGAGGTTATGATTATATTGTGAAGAACACCTCAGCCCCGATTTTGAGTGACCTATATGATGAATATGGAATGGCGAATGGAACAAAAAGTGGGAGTAATAACTGGGGTTCAATTAATTATGAATCTTTATTTGGCTATTCGGGCAGTTATGACAGCGCAAACGAAGAAACTTCAAGCATCATTATTGCAGATGACTTGTCCAACTTTAAAAATTTTTATATAAAAACTGTAGGTGGTAGTTACATAATCATTTGTTCTACAAGAGTGCTTTATGATGTAGAACTTGGAAGTGGCGAAAATGACGGAATGATTGTTGGTTATGAAAACGGGCAGTTTTATATTCGTAATCGAAATTTAACTGGTTCAATTTATGGTGCTAATAATATAAAAGTTACTAATTTGAAAACAAACAGCACTTTGTATTATGAAGGTCTACAAAAAAATCCAATTCCAATTGGTTCTAACAATGTATGTAAATTTCATTTAACAAATCAATCTACTGATTTTGAAACTTTCACTGCCTATGTTTTTGTAGGACAAACAGTTGGCGGAGATTCTCTTAGTGAACCCATTTCTTTTATAAAAAGGTTTTATCAATACTCGCATGTTAATGCTATAGAAAATAATATTAAATTTGATAATGCTTCAGCAATGATGAATACTTTTTGGCAATATATTCCGCTTACATCATCAACTTGGAATTGCCATTTGACTAATGCTGAATTAGCATCAAAAACTTTAATTGAAAAGTTGACAAATAAAACTGATATTCAAAAAAGAAAAGAAGTTTTCATTCAAAAGTATGATGAATATTTGGCAATGCTCATCATTAAAAACATATTGGTTGGTTCTGGCAGTTTATTATCTTATGGAACAGCAGGACAAACTCTTTCAGCAAAATATACAACTGCAATGAATGTTATTCAAAATTATATTAACGGTTCAGCAACTCACCAACAAGCTGTGGACTCCTCAATGGAATTTTTTATTTATGTCACTTCTACTATAGGTGAGGATCTAGTTTATCAACAGGGCGATGTAAATTATATTCGATATTCCATTTGTAGCGAAATAATTGGAACAACATTTTTCACACTCACCCCTTCCACCTCAACCGCCGTTGAAAAACTAGACTTAAGTTCACCATTTTTTAAGAACTATGTAGCCTTGGTGACAAATATTATTACCCAATATATTGGGGCTAATAACGACCCTAATAGTTCATCAATATATCCTTCCACAAAAGGCTATTTTCTTGAAAAAGATGGCTTTGGAGATGAAATTGTTTGCTCGTTGAGTGCATTGTTTTTTTCAAACAGTAATAATCAAACAAGTCTATTTGTTAGCACCAACACAAGTTTCCCAGACTTCACTATTTTCTTTAAAGCCGATGAAGTAAATATGGCTTTGTTAAAAACTTACTCTTTTTACTTATACTATCATAAATGGGGCGATGTAAATTTAAGTGCTATTGCATCTGTTGATGCTGATGGGAATATAAAAGAAAACAGTAGTTTAATAAAAATTAATTTTGATATAAATGATGAAAATGATGAATTTATAAAAAATCTTGAATCTGGCGTTATTTATGTTGATGTAAAGGCTATTTTTAAGGCTAAAAACACTAAAGTAGAACTTCGAAATTATCATGCTTATGAAGATAATCCATTAAATAATGGTTTTATAAGCACAGTTCAGTTTAATAAAGATAATTTTGTTTTGATTTATGATAGTAACCCAGAGTATTATTCGCTTTCAAGAGATGCTTTTGACTTTGTGGAACTTATTCTTGTGCCACCGTCGGCTTCAAGCCTTGCAACGATAACAATCCAAGACATTATGATTTAGTTTTATTTATATAAAATAAAAAAAATTTTATTTAATCAAAAATAAATGAGATTTGAGCAAAAAAAATTGCAATTTATTATACTTTTTTTAATTACTTTGTTATAATTTGACTAATACTAATTTTGTGCAGGACTTAAAATCATAAAAAGGAAAAAATAGAAGATGAATTTTCAGTTTTTGTCTATGTTGGGTGCGTTTGAATTTTTTAATGGAATTATGCCTTATATGAAAGAAATCTTTGTTGCAATTTTTTTTGGCTACATTCTCTATTTTGCCTTTATTGGAGTCTCATTCATAATTAATTTTGTTCAAAAACTTTTTGGAATGCTTGCTGGAATAGAAGAAATGTCGCTTGATACTTCAGCAACTTATGGTGGATCAAACGATGATTTAATAGTTGGGGTGCTTAAAAATACTAATGTTCAGATTGTTTTTTGGTCAATTTTAGGTGTTTGCATTGTGCTTTTGGTTGTTTTCACCATTGTAGCAGTCATTAAAGCCGAATTTTCTTTAAAATATTCTTCCAAAGCACCGATAATAACTCGAGCACTCACTTCTTTTGCCAATTTTATTATGATCCCAGTCATTTTCATTGTGGGAATTTATGCGACGAGCCAACTTCTTAATGTTGTCTCCAAGGTTTTTGGTGAAGGGGCAGACGATTCGATGGCATTTAAGTGTTTTTTAGTGGGGTCTTCTGGAGCAAACAGAGCACGAAATGATAAGGCTTTTGCAGACTATTTAAGAGGAGGAGCTTGGTTAAAATCAGCTTATCAGGAAAGAAATCCTTTCAAAAATTGTTCAACTCAAGAAACAGTTGCAAAAAAGGTTGATGATATTTTTGCTGGAAAAGTGGGTAGTGATGGTAAAAAACTTAGTGAAATATTAACTGGTGAAATATCAGGAAAAGGTGTTGATCAAGTTTATACCAATGTTGTTAAACTAGTAGAATATAATTATACATATAGATATACAAATATGGATACAACTTATGTCGACTGGCATGTTTCTTTAATTGATTATCCGGATTTTACAAACGGAATAAATATATTGAACATAAATATCGTGAACTATTTTTATGATTTTTCATCTTTTAACTATATTTTAGCTCTTGGTTCTGCCATTATTATTGGCTGGAGTATGCTTACTGTATGCTTGTTGCTATTCAAACGTATCCTTGAAATGCTTATTTTATTCCTTCTTGCTCCTGTTATGACTGCTGTGGCACCACTTGATAGTGGCAATGCAGAGAAAAAACTTCGTGGTGAATTTTTGAAAAGACTTCTTGCTGTGATAGGCCCAGTTTTTGCTTATAATTTATTTTTTATTATAATTGGGATTTTTGGAAGTCTATCTCCTTTCACGGGAGGAAAAACTAATGTTATTTTTGGGCTAGTAATGAACAAGATTGTTCTTGGTGTTTTTGACATAATGTTCCAAATTGCAGTAATTATTGTTGGTCTTGATCTTTTGAAAACAGCAAACAGCCTCTTCACTTCTATGCTTGGCTTGGAAGATATGCTGGGACAAGCCGATGCTAATGCGAAAAAAGTTATGGGAACAGCGGGTAAAGTTGCTCTGGGGGCAACGGCATTGGGTGGTCTCGCTTTTAAAGCAACAGGCACAGCAGCAAAACTTACTGGGAAAGCAGCCGTAGGAATTGGCAAGGGTGTGGGGGCTACAGGAAAAGCGGCACTTCGCGGAGCGAGTAGACTTACGGGATATCAAGGTCAAGTCAAAAATGAAAAAGAATTAGAGCAAGAAGAAGAAATATTGAGTCAAGCTTATGAAAAAGGCGATGATGAAGCGGTAAAAATCAGCACTGAAAGAATCGGAAACATTAAAGCAAAACTTGATAAAGTTCCAAAAAATCGACGTGATGACTATAAAATTTGGTCCTCTAAGCAAAAAATTAAAGATATAAAAAGAAGACCTACTGGCAGTTTGGAAGATAGTTATGCAAATGATGACTTGATAGCAGAGGAAGAAGCAAAAGTCTCTGGATTAAAACAAGAGAGAGAGACTGCAAAACAGGAAAGAAGAGAGAATAGAAAAGAGAAATTTGATGCAAGTTTTGTGGGTAGAAAGTTGGGCGATTTAAAGCAAGGCAAATTCCTCTTAAAAGATGTTTTTGGGGCTAGTGCTGGCTCAATGCGTGATCGACTTCTTGAATCTTTGGGTGGACTTACAAATGAAAGTGGACAAGCAGCAATAAATTTAATAATGAACAAAAATGGCGAGCGTTCAAGTTTTTACAAATCAAAAGAAGAAATTGCTGATGATAAGAAAAAGAGAGATAAAAAAGAAACAGACTATTCCTCTGGAAAAGAATCTCAACTCGAATTTTTGAAAAAAGGTGTTGCAAGAGAAAGAGGTTCGGAAATTGAGTCCGAGTCGAAACGACTTAACGAAAATCTTGCAAATGCAACTAAAGACGGAGTTTTAAGCGAACAAGTTGCTGCCAAAAAAGAATTGGAAAAATTCGAAACAAAACACGGGATAACAAAACAAGCAGAGATTATGCAGGCGTCCATTAACAAAGTTAGTGACAAAAGTCATTTCGAAAATATAGATAAAGTTAATGATTGGTTAAAAAATGCAAGAAAGCAGGCTGAAGACGAGGCCACCGCAAAGACAAATAAAGAATTACAAGATCAAGCAGCCGCTAATAAAGATGTCTTTAAAGAATCTTTGGGAGAGACAAACAAACTTTTGAAAGAATCTCTTGAAACACAAAAACATGAAAATTTAGGCATTAATGAACAGTCTAATGAACAAATTCAACTTGAACAGATGGAAGGTCTTAAGAGAGCCATCAATAGTGGATTTGAATCTCTTGGGAAAATCCTCAAGGGTGAGGATAAGAAAGATGATTAAGTGGCGGTGGAATATAAAGGTTCAAATTTCAGAATAAACAAAATTTATGAGGTGTAAAAAAGAATGGTAAATTATATTCCTAAAAAAATTAGAGTTAAAATGGAGTTTTTTAAAGGAATAACTCTTTCAGACATCATTGTGGCAGCGATTGGTTTTATAGGTGCAATATTGCTTATTGTAAGTAATTTGCCATACAATTGGTATCTTGCTTTAGCGTGGGTTTCACTTGTTGCAATGCTCTTTTTGAAAATTGAAGACGATTTGAGAATATACAGTTCTCTAGGGCTTACCATTCGCTTCATTGCTTTTAAAAAGAAATATAACAAGTCCGATGTGGACAAAAAAACGGGAAGACTTAAAATTAAGGATATCATTCCATATGAGGGAATAGTTAAAGATAAATTTCTTGATTTCAAGGAATATTATGGAATGGTTATTGAGATTAAACCCATTGAATTTGGGCTTTTGTCGGGCGATAGGCAAGATTTAGTCATAAAATCTTTTGCAAACAGCCTTAGGAGAATTAATAACGACCAAACTGCCAGCATAATAAAAGTGAGCAAATCTCTCGTCTTTGACGACTACATTGCAGACGAAGATAAAAAATACGACACTCTTATGGAACTTCAATATGAAGACGAAATGGCTATGGAAGAGATTGAAGCAAGGGCGCAAGTTTTTGAGACTCGCGTGAGTCAACTCGAAGGAATGAATAAGGAAGAAAAAGTCTATAAGGATTTTTTCTACATCGCCGTGTATGACAAAGATAAAGACACTTTGGAAACAACGGTTAATGGCATTGTGAGCACTTTGTCAAACAGTGTCGTTCCTTTGAATTGCCATAGGTTAGGAAACAAGGAACTTGCTGTTTTTTTGAAGGCAAACTATGGCAGATATTTCGACGAGAGAGACCTTGAAAGCACACCAACAAATCAATTTTCAAATTGGTCTATTCCAGAGGATATTAGATTTAAAACAACGAAGTTTTTTATTGACAAACAACCTTATCGTTCATTCACTCTCACAGACTATCCTGCGCAAGTGGGGAATGCTTGGGGCGCGTCATTTTTCTTGTTGGACAGGGCAAATATTATTATGAATTTTAAGCCTATTCAAAAGGCGGTTGGCGAAAAAAAGATTGATAAATCTATCATTGAGATGGAAACAAAAATGTCAAATAGTTATAAGAGCAGTAAACAGGTGGAAAATGAGTTGCAATATAACTCTCTCAAAGAACTTTTGCAAATGCTCAAAACGAGCAATGAGCAATTGTTTGAAGTGAACACCCACATTGTCTGTGAAGAATCTGCCAAAAAAGAAGTTCGGGCTATGTTAAAACAATATGGCTTTAAATACACTGAGATGTTTGGTAGGCAAGTCGATTCGTTCATCAGCCGAAATATTTCCGCTCTCGACACCATAAATCAGCACAAAAGGGAGATCCCAACCACCACACTTGCATCAGTTTTCCCATTTATTTCCGGTGCACTTTTGGACGAAAGAGGCATATATATTGGTTATAATGAATATCCCGTGTTTGTCAATTTTTTTAAGAGAGACAATGAGAGAGCAAACAGCAACATTATGATCATCGGAAAGTCTGGTGGAGGAAAATCATTCGCAACAAAAATGCTCTTGACAAACCTTGCCTGCGACAACAGCAAAGTTTTTATTCTCGACCCAGAAGACGAATACACTCCACTTTGTCACAATATGCGTGGCAAATTCATTGACGTCGGTTCTTCGCTTAGAGGGCGTTTTAATCCATTTCATATTATGACCACTTTGCAATCTGATGAAGGTGGAGATGACGACTCATATTCAACTCACTTGCAGTTTTTGGAGGAATTTTTCCGTGTTGTTTTGCCGGGAATTCCGTCAGACGCTTTTGAACTTTTAAATTCTTTAACTATTGAAGTTTATAAAGAGAAGGGAATTGACGCCAAGACCCCACTCACCAAGTTAAACCCTGAAGATTATCCAATTTTCGACGACGTGAATAATCTTGTTAGAAAGAAAATGGAAAAAGAAAAAGATGTATATTTGCACGCCACGTTGCAAACTGTGCTGACTTACATTTCAAAGTTTTCTTCTGGCGGGCGTAACAGCAACCTATGGAATGGGCCAATGTCGATCGCCACAAAGGAAAATTTTGTGACATTCAACTTTCGTTCTTTGCTTGCAAACAGGAACCAAACGATTGCAAACGCACAGATGCTTTTGGTGTTTAAATATTTAGATAATGAAATCATTAAAAATAAGGATTTTAACGATAAATATAAGGCTAACAGGCACATCATTGTTGCTGTCGACGAAGCCCACGTTTTCATCAATCCAAAGCACCCAATTGCTCTTGAATTTATGGCACAAATGGCAAAGCGTATCCGTAAATATAACGGAATGCAGATTGTTATCACGCAGAATATCAAAGACTTTGTGGGTAGTGCGGAGATTCAAAGACAGTCCACCGCAATCATCAATGCAAGCCAATACTCATTCATTTTCTCGCTTGCTCCAAATGATATCACCGATTTGATTGACTTATATAGAAACGCAGGCGAGATTAATAAAGAAGAACAAGACAACATTGTCACGGCAGGCGTTGGGCAATGTTTCCTAATCTCCGGAGCGCTTTCAAGGACGTCAGTCAAAATTGAGGCAAACAGCACAGTTATTAAACTTTTTTCATAACAACAATTTTGCTATTTTTTAGTCAAAAGTGACAAAAATATAAATTTGACTATTGAAATAAATTTTAAAGTATGTTAATATTAAGTCATTAAAAAAAGGGGATTTTAAATTATGGAATTATTTTCTTATACTGAAAAAGAATCAAACAAAATCATTTCAAGAGTTTTAGTGGATTTTCTTGGTGGAAAAGCGGAAGTCGATAGGTATCTTGGCAGTAATGAAGATGTAATCAAACTCCTTAAGAAAAAGAATTTTTTTGCCATATCTGGCGTCGGCTCTCTCAAATTTTTAAGTGAAAATGATAGAGACCAATTGGCTGCTTCATTCAGAGCAGGAGTCAAAAATAACAACTTTAACGAATTTTTCTATTATTCTTCACACTTCAATCCAAGATTTGCAGTTGGGGAAAATAGAGAACAAGCATATCTAGACAGATATAATGACGTTGTTGAAAGAGTATTAATAAAACAGACAAAAAGAAATAAATATGGCAATGTTGTTATTGGTGATGACAAGGTTCTTAAAAAAATTAACAGACAGGAGTTACTTGAAAGTTTCAATTCTGCTCTTCTTGATCAGGGAGATATGGGTTCTGCTTTAAGGTCAAGCAAAGACATCACTGCAAGTGAAGCCGTTGCTCTTCTTGTCGCCGCAAACAAGATTTTAAGTTATTATAAAGAAAACGACAAATCTGTTAATCATTACATAAGCGCTGTTCAAAAACTTATGTTTGATGAAAATTATGAAATTTCCAAAAAAATAATTGGGCCAAAACCAAAGAATGAAGAGCCTATTGTTACTCCTGAAATTATTGAAGAAGAACCTAAACAAGAAAAAGTTTCTTATATCACAAATGCGTTTAAAGGGTTAAAGAATGAAAACGAACCTGAAATTCTCACTGGAAAACAAAAAAATGAAGAACTAAAAAGAAAAATATCAAAAGGCAAAGAATTAATTAAAAAAATAAAAATTAAACCTATTGAAATTAATGTAAAAAGAAAAACAGGCGAGAAATCAATCAAACCATTTGTGATTGATGAACTAAAAGAAATTGGGATTGACACAGATGCAATCAAAAGTTTTTTGACAAAAGATGAAAGTGTGCAATTTTTTATAAACAAAAAGAATAAAGCAACAATGGAAGAATTTAAAAACATTGTTAACGCCGATGAGACAATCAGAAATATTGCTTTAACACCTGTTTTCAAGACATATTTGGGCGTTGCAACTGAAGAAGAGGCTTTTAATCCTTCAAATATAACTGAAAATCAAAGCGATTTGTTTTGTCAACTTGCTGATTTGAAAAAAAGTGATTTTTCAAGCCTTATGACAAAAATGGAAAATTATTCAATCCTTATGAATAATTACTTTGACATTACTCTCAGAGACGTCTTAAACACAGATGAAACAAAAGAAATAATTATAAATGAAGTTGTTTCTTCAAACGCTTTAGCAAAAACTTCTTGTGAAGAATTTATGAGTAAACTAGTCTCTATTGCTTTCCAACCAACCATTTTAAAATTGATGGATAAAAATAAAGATATACATCAACCAATAAATCCTGTTTTACCTGATTCACCTAAGCAGATAAAGGTTGAGGGTTATGCTAGATTTGGAGATGTAGTAATTAGAGTTGAAAATATTCCAGTTTCTTTAGTCACTTCGAGTGATGGTAAGGTGTATTATGACTATTCAAAACCTTCATTCACAAAAGAAGAACTTGAACAATTCAAATACGATAGTAAGATTGACTATGGTTGCGATGTTGATTCTTTCGACCCAAGCAAGGATATTGTTATTGGAAACAGTTCTTTCTTAACGGGAGTATGTAATGTTTCAAAGGATATTGAGAGTGAAAAGATAGCAAAAATCAATTCTTCTGAAATGACGAAAGAGTTTTTGACTTCTAAAAAATATTATAATGAAAAACTTATGGATAAAATATATCAGCAAGTTGATATAAAAAATTCAGACTATTCTATTTTCAAAAACGAAGCTTTCTATAAGAATGCCAAGGAAAAGGCTATTGCAAAAGCTGAAAAAGAATTTAATAATAGATTGGCTCTTGAAGAAAAAGAAAAAGCAGAGAAAGCAAAGGCAGAAGCAGAGGCATTAGCACAAGCCAAAGCAATGAAAACAGCTGAACAGCCAGAACCTGCTGAACAGCCAGAACCTGCTGAACAGCCAGAAATAATTGAAGAAGAACAACGAAATTTTGTTCCAAAAACTTCAAAAGAAGCGATTGAAACTCTTAAAGCAAATATAGAAAGAAGAGAATCTGAAGCAAATGATGGATTTATAATGGAAAATTCAATGGGTTTAGATTCATCAAACAGTAATCCTGAAATTGAAGAAGAAGTAAATGATGGTGAAGAAAAGACTGTCGAAGATTATAAAAAACTTCTATTTAATGAAATTTTACAATGTGAAAACTTGAATTCTGAAGCAAAAAATAATGAAATTGAGTTAATAAGCAGGATCAGAACTATCACTGATTTAAGAGATTGCGCAGAGTATGTTGATCTTATGTTTGATAGAAAGAATCCTACAATTAAAGAAATTACACAGTTTTGTTATAAACAACTTAGGAATCAAGAAGAAGAACTTTCTCTTTAATAATAATCATACATACTGTTTTTCTAATTAATTCAATTTTTGTTAAAATTTTTTAAGGGAAAATATAATATGTTTGGTATAAAATTCTCTAAAAAAAGAGAAGAAAAAGAAAAGAGAGAAAATAGGGAACGTTTTATAGAACAACAAAGAGATTTTGCTGAGTTTAATAAAAGAGTTTTTGGGAAAAATAGTGAACAATCTTCAGAAAAATGTGGAAAAAGTGAAAATGAAGATGAAGATGATCACAAAATTGCAAAATTAATTGAGGAACTAGATAATAAAATTGCTGCAAACAATTTTTTTGATTCAATCGAAAGATTTAATGCCTTAGAGTATAGAAAAAGATTACAGCCTTTAAAAAAACAAGAAGATGCAATAAATAAGGCACGAAGAGAGTTTAAAAAAAGAGATTTGCAGGATAAAGCGAGTGATTTGTTTGAATTGTCCAAAGAAATGGCTAAATTTTCAAAGGGGGGAGATTTCATTGTTCTTCCACCAAAAAAGATAAAATTTAAGACTGATCAAAATGGACTTCGGGTTGTAGACTACAATCCACTTGAAGAGCAGAAAGACGAAGGAATTACAAAAAACTTTGAAAAGAAAGATTTCAAACAAGAAAATTTTGAAAAAGAAACAAGTGAACAATGATTTATCAGGACTTTACTTCTATTCAACAACTTTGTTTGCTAAATTCATAAAAATGGAGACGACTATGGAGCGAAAAATTGATTATGGGTTCAAAGTATTTTTAAAAATATTAGGTTTAAAAGAATTTAATAACAAAAAAGAAGTTTTGGACACCGCAAGAGAAATGCTTAAAATTGCACAGTCAAAAAACAGTTCCAATGAAGTTATTGACTCATTTAAAAAAGCAATAATAAGACTTGATGGCCTAGAGTTTAGCGAAATAAAACAAGCCGTGGAAATTTCAAAGATATTTGATGATAGAGAAAAAAAATTAAAGAAGAACGCAAATTGAGCGTTCTTTTTTAGTGTTGTCTAATTTGACTTATATAATATTTTTTGATATGATACTTAATATGAATACAAAATTGTATAAATATTGTCCACGGTGCAATAAGAGAGCCCCTAAAAATCAACCAGTCTGTGAAAGGTGTGGACTGATATTTTTGAGAATGGAAAAAGTGAGCAACCGTGCGGGAAAAGAAGCTTTAGAAAAGGGCGAAAAAAACAAGGTTATTTTTGACAAAACTCTCCCAAAAGATGTGAATAAATGGAGATTGTTCTTTCTGGCACTTTTTTGTGGGTGGTTTGGGTTGCAATATGAAAAGGTTGGCAGGAAAAAACTATTTTATTATCTGCTTTTTTCTTTTTGTTTGTTTGTTCTTTTTACAATTTTTCTTATAACAAACATCTTTTCAACATCTATAATTTATGAAAAATATTGGGCTTTTTTAGCGTTAGCAATGATTCTCCCCTCTTCTTTTGGGCTTATAATTTGGTTTTTTTCGGTTTTGCAGATCTTAACAAATACTTTTAAAGTTCCAGTTGCCATCGATGAAAACATTGTAATTAATGATTATGATATAAAAATTGCTGGTGAGATTTTGAGTGATGTGAAGTCAAATAGAACAGAAAATAATGTTAAAAACACTTCGAGAAAAAAAAATAAAGTTGTTTGTAAATCGTGTGGTAGAAGCGTTTGGGTGTTTGAGGGTGAAAAAATTTGCCCAAAATGTGATGAAAATTTGGAAGGCTAAAAATGAATGAAAAAAAGACAGTTGTTGTTGGAATGAGTGGCGGAGTGGATA
This sequence comes from Clostridia bacterium, assembly GCA_009929275.1. Lineage (GTDB taxonomy): Bacteria > Bacillota > Clostridia > Christensenellales > UBA1242 > UBA7862. The sequence continues at coordinate 12,886 of SAAW01000008.1, read as the reverse complement.
GTTCCGTGTCAGCATTGCTTTTAAAAGAGCAAGGCTATAATGTCATCGGACTTTTTATGAACAATTGGGAAGAAAAGGACGATTGTGGAGTTTGCAGTGCAACGGAAGACTATGAAGATGTTCGCAGAGTTTGCACTAGCATTGGAATTCCATATTATTCTGTAAATTTTTCAAAAGAATATCTAGACAATGTTTTTGCCATTTTTTTAAGCGAATATGAAAAGGGAAGGACTCCAAATCCCGATGTTTTATGTAATAGAGAAATTAAATTTGGCCCTTTTTTAGATTATGCAAAAATTTTGGGGGCAGATTGCATCGCAACAGGGCATTATTGCAAAATTGAAACTAACGGAAAATATTTTTATCTAAAAAAAGCAAAAGATAAAAGCAAAGATCAAAGTTATTTTCTAAATCAACTCTCACAAAAACAACTCTCCCAAGTTATTTTTCCTCTTGCAGACATAGAAAAAACAGTTGTCCGTAAGATTGCCCTTGAAAATAATTTGGAAAATGCAAAAAAGAAAGATAGCACAGGGGTATGCTTTATCGGAGAAAGGAATTTTAAAAACTTTTTGCAGACCTATTTTCCTGCGAAAAAAGGGAAAATTGTTGATTTGAAAGGAAATGTCGTAGGCGAACATGAAGGCGTTTTGTTTTATACTTTAGGACAACGCCGAGGACTTGACATTGGCGGGAAAAGTGACGGAAATGGCGAAAGATGGTTTGTCGTCGACAAAGATGTCAAAAATAATGTTTTGATTGTAACTCAAGGATTGGACGAAAAACTTTTTAGTTCTTCACTTATTGCAGTGGATTTTAACTGGATTCCTTTTAAACCAAATAAAAATGAATTTGATTGTTTAGCAAAATTTAGGTATAGACAACCAGACCAAAAAGTAACTGTTAAAATTTTAGGTAATGGAAATGTTGAAGTCATTTTTAAAGAAAAACAAAAGGCAATAACTCCCGGACAATATGTTGTTTTGTATGATGAGCGAGAAAATTGTTTGGGCGGGGGAGTAATTGACAAAGTTGTTTTCTAAAAATAAAAAATTATATTTTAAAAATAAAAATATATAAAAAGCAGAAATCAATCACAATAATAACATTTTTTCATATTATGTTATATGTTTGAAGTCTTGCTTTTTTCGTTTTCAATAAGTGTTGATGCATTTGGATATTCAGTTGGATTCGGCAGTAAAAATACAAAATTAACACAAGTTCAGTTTCTAATTTTAAACTTAATAAACACAGCAATTTTAGTTCTGTTTATGTTGAACTGTCCAAAAATATCCTTTCTATTCTCTTCAAAAATCGTGCATAGAATGAGCGGTTATATCTTGCTTGTCCTTGGGTTATATAATGCTCTCGTGGCTTACAAGGCTCTTTTTGTGAGTTTAAAAGCATATGACAAAATAAAAATTATAAAAAGTAATTTTCAGGACAGTTTTTTTAGTCTTTTTGATCTTCTATCTCTTCTGCTTATTTTTATATCTGAAAATCTATTTTCGACTTTTATTTTCTACTCCACTTTATGCTTTCCTGAGTTTTTTGTTATAACAAGTTTTTGTTTTCATTATCTGTTTTTTATAATTGGTTTTGACTTAGGATTAAGGATAAAAAAGACATTAACTTTTGACACTAGATTTATCACTTTTGTAATTTTTATAATTATTGGATTATTAAATATTTTTGAATAAACAATCAAATTATATTCTCTACTAATTGTAGAATTGCTTTCAAAAATATTTGATTTATATTTTTATCTATATTATAATGAATTTATGATTGAAAATGAATTGGAATCAAATGACAAATTTAAGATGATAATAGCAAACAATCTTGTGAAATATCGTAAGGCTGCGAAGTTGACACAGCTTGAATTGGCAGAACGGCTTTTATATTCGGACAAGAATATTTCGAAATGGGAGAGAGGAGAATCTATCCCTGATGTTTTAATTCTAAAACAAATTGCAGATATTTTTGGCATAACCGTTAATGATTTTTTGACTGAAAATGGCAAAGTCGAAATTGGTAATGTTGATAAACACAAAAAGCGTGAAGCGACCAAATTTTTTTCTAAACAGCAGTTTCTTATTTTATTTCTCTCAATATCTCTTGTCTGGCTCGTTGCGGTTGTTGTCTATTCCTTTTTTGTTGGGCTAATGCCAAGTTCTCAAACATGGGTTTGGAAAATTTTTATAATTTCGCTTGCGGTTTCAAGCATAATTTCCACAGTTTTTTCAAGTTTATGGTGCACAAACTTATTAAACAGTATAACTGTATCATTTTTGATTTGGACGACGGCCCTTGCACTTTTTATCTGCATTCCATTTGAAAACAATTGGCTAATTTTTATCATAGCCATTCCTCTGCAAATCCTTGACATATTTTGGTTTATTTTCAAAAAAATAAATAAAGTCATAAAAAAATCACAAGAACAAAAAGACAATAAATCAAAACAAATTGTGAATAATAATGAATAGTATAATTGAAGAAAAATCTTGTAAAAACATTGTTTTAAAATCAAAATTTTTATCATTTGTTTTTAGTTGTGAGGATTTAAAAAAACAAAATGAAAGGCTAAAATACATTAGAAAAGAGCATTTTTCTGCCAGTCATATCTGTTTTGCCAGCGTATTTGAAAATGAACAACATATGAGCGACGATTCTGAACCTTCGGGCACGGCGGGTGCAATGATAATGTCTGAACTAAAAGAATTTGATGTCATAAATACTTTGTGTGTTGTTGTCAGATATTTTGGCGGAGTAAAGTTGGGTGCAAGTAGACTTGGAAAAGTCTATAAAAATTGTGCAAAAATGTGTCTTGTTGATAATGTTAAATGTGTTGAAAAAAAGACACTTTATTCAGGGAGTTGCAGTTATAATTCTTTTGACTTAATTCAAAAATACTTTCAAAAAACAAATGTTAAATTGAAAAGTGTAAAGTTTGAAAATACTGTATTTTTTGAGGTTTTTCTTTCAAAAATTGATAAAGATATAATTGAAAAGATTACAATTTTGCAAGAAAAAAGTGCTTATATAATTAATTAAAGAGGGATAAATGATTATAACAAAAATTGAAATTCAAAAAAAAGACAAAAATAGAGTCAGCATATTTGCTGATGGCGAGTTTATTTGCGGGCTTTCTCTTGAAACAATAATGAAAAATTATATCAAAGAAAATCAGGAAATTTCAGAAAAAATGCTTGAATACTTTAAAAATGAAAGTGAAATTTCTGTTGCAATGGCAAAAGCAGGGAACTATTTATCAAAAGTGCAAAAAACAGAAAAAGAAGTAAGGGATTATCTTTTAAAGAAAGGTTTTGAACTTAATATATGTCAAAAAGTGCTGGAAAAATTAAAAGAATATAAATATGTTGATGATTCTGTCTATGCAAAAAATTTTGTAAAGTTCAAAAGTAAATTGTGTGGTGGAAAGAAAATTGCATTTGAAATGCGTCAAAAAGGCATTTGTGAAAAAATTGTTAATGAAAATATAGAAAACATTCAAGATGAATTATCAACAATAAACAAACTCCTTGAAAAATATTTAAAAAACAAACAATTTGATGAAAAAATGAAACAAAAGTCTTATCGTTTTTTAATTTCAAAAGGCTTTAAAAATGACGATATTTTGCAAAGTTTAAAAAAATATTTTTAGGAGAAATAATATGAATTGTGTTGGAATAGACATTTTAGAAGTTGAAAGATTTATTGATATGAGTGAAAATGAAAATAAAATGAAAAAAATTTTTACCCAAAATGAAATTCAATATTTTCAAAATTTTAAGGAAAATTTAATGCATATTGCAGGTTGTTTTTGTGCAAAAGAGGCTGTGGCGAAGGCGTTTAAAACAGGATTTGGAAAACTTTTATCTCCAATTGATGTCGAGATTATGCATAATAAAGATGGTTCTCCCTTCATAAACACGAATAATCTTAGGCTAAACAATCTTCTTAAGGGAAGAAAAATTGAAATTAGCATCAGTCACACGAAGAATTTTGCGACGGCAATTTGTGTTATTGAGTAATTATTTTTATATAATATAATTTTTTGAAAAAAAACTTAAAAAATTTTTTATTTTAATTTAAAAATAACAAATTGATATTATAAAAAAACGCTAAATTGTTGGCGTTATTTTTTTTGTTTATTTTTTTGATTAATTTTAATTTTGATGGAGAAAATTATATTATGAAAAAAACAAAAATTATCGCACTTAACATTAATTGCAAATCTTCTCATATAATGAATGAAGGCTCTTTTTTGAATTCAAAAAACAAATATTATCAGTTACGTTGCAGTTTGGATTCGGAATATGCTATGGAAAAAACAAAAGAAAGTAGATATAAATTTTTGGTTGACTGGGGAGTTTTATGATAAAAAGAGGAGAGTTATACTATGCAGATTTGAGTCCTGTGGTTGGAAGTGAACAAGGGGGAATTCGTCCTGTCTTGGTGGTTCAAAACGATATTGGAAACAAATATAGCCCCACGATTATTGCAGCAGCAATCACGAGCAAACTCGACAAAGCAAAAATGCCAACGCACATTGAACTATCTTATCTTGACTATGGGCTTGAAAAAGACTCTGTTGTTTTGCTAGAACAGATTAGAACGATTGATAAAACAAGATTAAGAGAAAAAATTGGTGAAATTAGCGAGCAAAAAATGACACAAGTTAACAAAGCAATTATGATTAGTTTGGGTGTAATCTAAATTTTAGAATGACTATTTTTAGTTTAAAAACAAGTTAGGAAACAATCCGTTTTCTTTTTTTTACATGTGTGCTATCATAAAACTATGAAAATATTAATTGAAGAATTAAACATTAATGGAGAGGGTCTGTCATACATTGATGGGAAAAAATATTGTGTGAAAGGTGTTTTAACAGGCGAAAATGTTGATGTGCTAGAAAAGAGCGAAAAAAGAAATTTTGTCGACACAAAATTGAATAAAATTGTCCACCCGTCTCCAATCAGAATCTTGTCAAAATGTGTCTGGTGTGACAAATGTGGTGGCTGTGATTTTATGTTTGCAGATGAAAAGAATGCTCTTAAAGTTAAGAAAAACATAATAAAAAATTATTTTTTAGATTTTTTTTCAAAAGAAATTATTACGCATTCATCAAAAAATAATATTCACTATCGAAACAAAGTTTCTTTTGCTGTGAATGGAGATAAAATTGGGCTTCAAAAGAAAAATTCAAATGAAATTGTTGAAGTTGATGAATGTTTGGTGGCTAAAAATGAAATTAATATGGTGTTAAAAATATTTAGAGAATATTTGGGAAAAACACAAAATTCAACTATAAATCATCTAGTTATTCGAGCAGTCGACAATTATGTTTCTGTAGTATTAGTGTGCAAGATTACCCCAAAAAACTTGGATTTTTGTGCCAAAAAGTTAGAATGTGCCTTTGGGAATAGGTTTGGTTTGTTTTTAAATTTCAACACTTCAAAGAATAAAATTTTGGGTGACAAATGGCAATATGTGTGTGGTCAAAAAGAAATTTGTTCAAAGGCTTTGGGTATAAATTTCTTTGTTAAGCCCCATTCTTTTTTGCAAATTAATGACGATGTCCGTGATAAATTATATAACAGAATATTGAGAGAAATTGATGGTGGGGTTGTCATCGAAGGTTATAGTGGAGCGGGACTTTTAAGTGCCGTGATGGCTAAAAAGGCAGAAAAAGTTTTTGCTGTGGAGATTAACAAAACGGCATCGCTTGACGCGGAAAAAACTAAAATTGAAAATTCACTTTTTAATCTTGAAAATATTAATGGAGATTGTGGATTATTATTGCCAAAACTTGTAAAAAAATTTCCAAATGCCACCTTTGTTGTTGATCCGCCAAGAAGCGGGCTTGACAAAAATATTATTAATGCAATCATAAATTCAGACGTAAAAAAAGTTGTGTATATTTCTTGTAATCCATATACATTAAAGCAAAATATATATTTGCTAAAAGACAAATTTGAAGTCGTAAATTTTGAAATTTTTGACATTTTTCCACAAACTTTTGAAATAGAAAGTTTTGTAGTTTTAAATAGGAAGTAAAATATTTTGATTATTTCGTTTAAAAGTATTATACTTAAAGTGTTAATTTAGATTAATTTTTCAATTTTAATTCAAAAATGCAAAAAATTATTTTATTAATTTGTTGATTTTTATTTTTTATATTTTTTAACTAATTAATTAAATATTTTACAATTATTTTAAAAATTAAAGGAGCCGTTGTAGATGGATAATTTTAAGATTGTTAAGCATGGATACAGTCAAATCGAAGTTGACAGTTATATCGACAGATTAAAATATGATTATGAATCTCACCTTGCAGAGCAAAAAGACAGAATTTTTTATTTAAAAGACCAACTCGATAAAATCACAAATTCCACCGACAACGAACTTATGTCATCGCTTGTTTGTGCTGTTGAAAGAGCAAAAGTGATTGAAAATAGTTCTAAAAATATCTATGAACTTGAAACGAAAAAACTGAATATGTTATATCAAAAAATGGAAATGTTGTTAAAAGATGAAGAAGTCAACATTGATAGAATTAAGAGAGAAGAATTTTTGCAATTGGTTCAAGATTGTCGCAATTCATTGCAAAACAATATTCAGGCTCAGCGAGAAAATATCATTGAAAGCACAACTGGAGATCCTATTAAAAAACTACTTTCAAAAATGATAGGTTTCAACAAAGTTCCTGTTCCTTCGGAAGAAAATCGACCTCAAATCAAGGTCGTGAAGAAAAAAGAGCAGTCTCAATCTATCGAAAAAAGTAACTTAAACGAAAGAACTGCTCAGAAAGTTATATCTTCCCCCAGTGCTCAAAATGTTAGCGTTGCCGACAAAAATAAAAAGCAAGATGGAAAGTTAAAACCTGATTTAGCCGAATTTGATAGATTTTTGTCGAAGGGAAAGGCAAGTAATGGAGCAAATTTTGAGAGTATAATGTTTTCTCAAAAAAGCAATAAAACTGTGAAAGAAAATGAAGTTGAAAAATCTGAAAAACATTCAAGAGTAACTTGTGATTTATCGCCAAATGCAACGGGATTTGACTTAAAGGAAGCAGTCAATCCAAAAGATGATTTGAGTGAAATTATGAAAGCTTTTGATTTTTATAATGATAATAAAAAGAAAAATTAATATATAATTAATTTTAAAAGCAATATAAAAATTAATTTAAAAACAAAAATAAATAAGCAGAAAAAACATTTGAAAGATATTTTTTGTCAACTGTGGAATAGTCTTTAATAAGTTGTTCTTTATAAGAGGAAATTATTTTCCTGATTTTTATGTCTTCAATTTTTGGCAAATCTTCATCAAAAAGAGCACAAGAATCTTTAATTTGAACTTCAAAAGATTCAATCACTTTGTTTTCTTTTTCTTCAATTAGCATTGAGTTTAAAAAAATAATAAGAAGTTTACTTAAATAATTGATATTTTCATTTTCAACTTTTAATAAATTAACCGATTTAGCATAGTTTTTTACTACTTCAAACTTTTTTTGCTTTAATAAATCATTTTTATCAATAAATTCAAACTTCTTTTTTAATGTCGCACCCAATAAATCTAAAAAAGTAAGTTTTGAAAAGGCATTTTTATTCTTAAAAGTGTTCCAAATTTCATTTCTAACAAAGTTTTTTAACTCAAAATCAACTTTTTTTTTAATTTTTTCTTTAATTTTCAATTTTTTATAAGTTTTTTGACAGTTATTGTTAAGTGAAAGTTTCCGTTCATCAATCACTTTGCTCGAAATTAATGTAATTTTGTTAGATTGCAAATCTTCATAAAAATTCCAAAATTTTTCATCAAAAGAATTTTTTAAGCGTGCAAGATATTTTTCAGTGTAATCTTTTGTCTTAATCACAGAAAATTTTGGATAGCATGACAAGAGAAGATGTAAAGTGACTTTAAGGTATTCTTGTTCATAAGTTTTGTAGGTATATTTCTTTTTAAAATCTTGTGAAAAATTTGTAAATTCGTAGTCCGACATATCATAGAATTTTTCTTTTGCATTTTTATTCACCAAAATAACGCCAACAGGTCGCGAAATTGTGTTTTTGTCAAATCTTTTTGCAACAGGAAATGCAAGTGAAAAAAATAACCCTCTTCGTTTTAAAATTGGTGGCAAAACATAAATGTTTTCTTCTCCAAGTTTAAATGTGGGATAATACTTTTTTTGTAAATATAAAATATAACTTAGTTTAAAAATTGTATAATTCATATCCCTTATCCTTTATAATTATATCATTTTATTCTAGGCTTTGTAAAGAGTCAAAAAATTCTTTACTATCAAAGTAAAATAGTATATGATTTTGCTATGTTTATTGAAATTTTAGAAGTATTATTGGAAGCAGTTTTGGATTCACTCAAAATGTTGCCCGTAATTGTTTTGTGCTACATATTAATTGAATTGCTTGAAGACAAAGTTCTCAAAAAGTATAAATCAAGCAAACTTTTAAATGGAAAATTTGCACCAGTTTTTAGTGCAGGCTTTGGGCTAATCCCGCAATGCGGATTTTCTGTTGTGGCGACGGATTTATATAGTAAGCGAATAATCACAATTGGCTCTCTTATGGCGATTTATCTTGCGACTTCCGACGAAGCACTCCCCATTTTGCTTTCAAATCCAGACAGATATGTTGATATGATTTTAATCTTATCCATCAAATTTATATATGCAGTTTTAATTGGAATAACTCTCGATGCTATCTTTAGACGAAGAATTACCCCTATTTTTAAAGAAAATGGTGCCAATGGACATCAAGAAAGTGTTTGTGGGTGTTGTCAGCATCATCTTGAAGATGGAAAGAAAACTGTTAAAGAAATTTTAATTCACCCCCTCATTCATTCTCTAAAAATCTTTTCTTTTATTTTAATTATTAACATAATTTTTGGACTTCTAATTTTTTATGTTGGAGAAGACAATGTTAAAAATTTTATGCTCTCGTTTGGTTTTTTTCAGCCATTTTTGGTAGGACTTGTGGGTATGATTCCAAACTGTTCTGCATCTGTTTTAATCACCGAACTTTTTATAATAGGCAACATATCGTTGGGCTCGTGCATCGCAGGGCTTTCGGTTAATGCGGGCATTGCACTTATTTTACTTTTTAGATTAAACAAAAAATTGAAGGAAAATATCTTAATTGCAATCTCTCTTTATGTGCTTGGAGTTTTGCTTGGGATTATAGTAAACTTTTTTTAAGCCGAATATAAAATTTGGTGACTACTTATAATAGTTTAAGGAGATAATATGAAAAAAAGAAGTGAAATTCAAGACAAATATAAATGGTCATTTGAAGATTATTTTAAAAATGATGATGATTGGAACAAAAATTTTGAACAATTTTCAAATGAAATTTATGTTATAAGTGATTTTTATGGAAAATTAAGTGAAAAAAAGCAAATTTTGTCTTGTTTTAGACTCATTGAAAAAATATCAATCAAAGCGGAAGCGCTTTATATTTATGCTAATTGTTTGTCTAACCTTGACATTTCAAATCCAAAATATCAGGTTTATTTAAGCAAAATAGAGCAGAAACTTACAGAAAAAAACGAAATATCTTCATTTATTGAACCACAATTAAGTGTATTAGATGACAAGTTTTTAGATGAAATGTTGAAAGACAAAGAGTTTTCTGACTTCACAAAAATTTTAAGAGATGTAAAAAAATCAAAAAAACACACTCTTTCTGAAGAAATTGAGAAGTTGCTTTCGGCGACTGGCTCTTTTTCAAGCAATTTTTCAAGTATTTTTTCCAATTTTGAAGATGGTGATTTAAAGTATAATTTGGTTAAAAATAGCAAAGGAAAAGATATGAAAATGTCTAGCAGTTTGGCGATGATCTATCTGCAAAGCCCTGACGATACACTTCGAGAAAATGCCTATAAGGAATTGCAACAAGCACATGGAAGATTTAACAATTTTCTCACTTCGAACTATTTGGGAAGTGTCAGAAAAGATGCTTTTTATGCTAAAGCGAGAAAGTTTAATTCTTCGCTAGAAAGTGCTTTGTTTTATGAGGAAGTGGGAGAAAATGTTTATAATAATTTGGTTAAAAATGTTGAAGAAAATCTTCATCTTAATCAAAAATATTTTGAGATTAAAAAAAGAATTTATGGGCTAAAACAGTTTAAGTTAAGCGATTTATTTTTTTGCCCCCTGAAGTTAAAAAGCAAATATTCTTATGATAATGCCATTAATATTGTTTGTTCAGCCCTTGCAATATTGGGCGACGATTATGTTGATTATATCAAATTTATGTCAGAAAAAAGAATGATTGACGTTTTTCCAACCGAAAATAAAGCGAGTGGGGCATATGAGACTATGGCGACGAAAAAAACGCCAAGAGTTCTTCTCAATTTTGTGGGAACTTTTAACGATCTTTCAACTCTGGCACACGAATTAGGGCACGCGATGCACAGTGTCTATTCAAATAAACACCAAAGTGCTGTCAATTCGGGATACACAATTTTTTTGGCGGAAATTGCAAGCACTGTGAATGAAATTTTGCTTAATGATTATATGTTAAAAAATGCAAAAAATAGCGATGAAAAAATTTATTTTATTAATCAATTTTTGTCTGAATGTTACTCCACCATTTTTAGACAAACTATGTTTGCAAATTTTGAGGAAATAATTCATTCAAAAATTGAAAAAAACGAAGATATTTCCACTGAAATTGTAAATTCAATTTATTTTGACCTTGTTAAAAAATATTTTGGAAAAAAGGTCAAAATTTTTGACGAAGTAAAATATGAGTGGAGCAGAATCCCACATTTTTACAATGAATTTTATGTCTATAAATATGCAACAGGTCTTATTTCAGCAATAAATATTGTTAAAAACTTAATGTCAGGCAAAATTTCAGTTCAAAATTACAAGAAATTTTTAAGTTCTGGTTGCACTGATGTTCCTACAGAACTTTTAAAAATTGTCGATGTAAATTTTGACACAGAAGAACCTTTTAAGACTGCATTTGAATATATTGAAGGGAAGTTAAAAATGCTTAATTCTCTAAAAAATAAGAAATAATTCTAATAATTTCATTGACTTTTTAATTTGCCTTTGCTATCATATGTATGCATTCAAAAATGCGGATTTTCCTCGGTAGCTCAATGGTGGAGCATTCGGCTGTTAACCGACAGGTTGCCCGTTCGAGCCGGGCCCGGGGAGCCAAAAAAAGACAGGTGAAAGCCTGTTTTTTTAATAAATACTATTTATATATGATTAAAAATATATGATTAAAAATAATTATTTGAAAGTTTAAAGACCTAGTTGTTGAGAATTTTGTGGGATTTTTACAACATTTTCTTGATGATTTAGGCTTTTGCAAACGAACCAGTCGTAGCCGTCTTTTTCAATTGTATAGCCTCTGTGTTCATAAAAATCTTTTGCCTTATCATTTTCAGGGAAGTATTTGCCTTCAATGTAGTAAATCCTTTTTTGAATTGCGAATCTCTCCAAGAAGCTTATCATTTTTGAGCCAATTCCATTATGTTGATTTTCGCCATAAGTTTCAATTTTGTATAGCCAAATTTTTTTAGTAAAACTCTCTTGGTCAATTTTAAAAGTCATTTGACCAAGTAGAACATTTTTTAAGGAAAAAGTTCTAACAGTATAGTAATTTTTAAAACTGTCAAAACTGATATCTAAAAATATATCTTTTTTATCTTTAAAAACAACTTTCATTTCTTCTCGATTTAAAATTTATTTTCTCAACAAAATATTAAGTCTTTCTTTTAAAATAATTTTATCACTTTAAAAGTTTAATTGCAATAGGGAAGTTTGGCTGTTTTTAGTTAATAATAAAAAATTAAAAAAATATAAAAAGCCGTCTTATACTGAACTGTCCACTAATTGGGGTTCACACTAATACCGCACGGCTTTATTTTTTTTGTTTTAATAAAGAATAAATTTTTTTTAAATTAAAAAAATATAAATTATATAATTTTTTCAATTCAATTTTTAGTCTAATATATTTTTATCAACTCTAATCATTATTTTCAGTTAAATATGTAAGAGGGATTTTGTATACTTCTTCGTATTTTTCTTTCCACAATTGATAGTTCTTTTCGCATATATCTTTTGAGTTTTCTTTCACAGATTTGTTTTTGTCTGGGAAAATTGGGGGCATTATGTGAAGAGTGTATTCCTGAAAAAAAGAGCCGTCAGGAGCAACTTTATCACTGTCTATCATCGTGATGAAGCAGGGAATAACTGGGACAAAGTTTATTGCAGAAAGATTGAAAGCCCCGGGTTTTAATGGGCGAGGTTTTTTGTAGTTCCACCACAAGGCTTGTTCAGGGTATATCAAAATTTTGTCGCCACGTTTTAGAAGTGTTTCCACCGCTTTCATAAATTTTTTCATAGTTTCAAAATTACTGCTCAAAGGCAAGGTGTTGCAGTGTTTAAATAAATAGCCAAAAAATCCGGGAAAATTTGTGTAATTTCCTTCACGAATAACTTTGTAAAGGTTTTTCTTGCCTAACCTTTTTTGAAGGGCTTTGAACATAACATAGTTGTCATAGATATTAAAATGATTGCAAGTGATGATTGCTCCGCCTTTGACAGAGTCATAGTTTTCAAGTCCAACAACATTTTTTATGATAAGATTTCCTTTTTTTATTTCTTTGTCATAAAATTTAATTGCGATATAATTTGCAAATTTATTGCTAAATTTGTTGATCAGTTTTTTGTTTAAATAATCAATCTTGTCGGGCATTAAAACAGGGGCTTCTGGATCGTCCTCAGTATCTTTGTTCCAAAGGCCTTGTTTTTCAAAAGATTTAATTTTTTCTAAAATTTTAATCCTACCTGGTGACAAGTTTTGATTGTTCATTAAGACATACCTCATTATCTATATTAAATATATCT
>SAAW01000073.1 GCA_009929275.1 Clostridia bacterium | reverse complement strand
CACTACTGGAAGCGGCATAGACGAGATCGCAGGCAACCGAAAAACAGAAATTAAATTTCAAATAAGGTTTCGGTTCTAACCAAAACGAAATAAAATCTTCTATCCGAAAGAACTCTTGAAAACAGTTTTCAAACACCTCAATCTGCTGATTTCAATAATTTATTTCGCAAAAAATGCGAAAAAGTCACAATTAAAATACTGATTAACTGAGATAATACGGTTACATCGCTATGATCCTCAAAGTGCTTTAAACAAACCTCTCTGGAAATCTTTTTATCCAATACTTCTAAACATGAGATTCTTTCATCGCATAATGGTAACAACTTAAAATCTTCTCTAGTAAAATCAGTACAAACTCCTATTTTATCTTTTAATGGATAATGTGAAATATGAGTTGATTTTTTTAATTTATTGATTTTGACAGAAGTTGATTTTTTAGAATATACGATAATATAATCGTTTTCGACATTAAAAAAAGTTCCTTTGTTTTTTCCCTTTTGCTGTATTCTATTGATATTTGCTAAAAAGTTGTCTCTACCAAAGATTTCATCCATTAAAATTTTTAAGTAAGCTTGTTCACGGTCATCGATACTTACAAAAATGACTCCATCATCTCTCAATAACTCTCTTGCCACTTCCAAGCGATTTTTCATAAAAGTTAACCATGTAGAGTGATTAAAACGGTCGTTGTATTTGAATCCATCATTGCCCGTGTTGTACGGTGGGTCGATGTAGATAAGTTTGATTTGTCCTGCGTAGCGTTGCTTTAAACTGTGCAGTGCTAAAAGGTTGTTGCCTTTGATGATGAGGTTGTCATCCATTGAGATACTCTCAGGTTTATGTTGTCCGTTTGTGTCAAATTTGGTGATGTTGGTAAGTACTTTGGGCTCAAATAAACGGTCTATTTCATCTTTGCTGATGATGGAGTTGTAAAACACCTCTTTTTTTGAAGCTTCCTCGTTGCTCATGCCGCCTTCTAACACGCAGTCTTTGTAAGGAAAAGCAAGCACGACATCGTCAAACTTTTTGATGAAACTCTCTTTTTTTATCAATCCTATTTTGTTGGTGTAGCTGGTGTAGGAGTTATCAAAATACTCTTTGGCATTAAAAAATTCATAGAGCTTTGTTTGGTTGAGGACATACGCCTCTTCGATGGCATCGAAAAAGTGACTTTTAGCAGTTGTATCTTTGAGTAAAATAGCCATAAATGCTCTATCGACTCGCTCAATGGCTTCAAAGATTTTGCCTGTTAAAAACTCGCCATCGCTACTGGTAAAGTCTGTGCCTTTAAAAATGGTTTTGATGTGTTCATAAAGTGGTAGAGTAGTCATTATTTTGCTCTTTTTTAAGAAAATTAGAAAAATGCTTTCCATTTTATCTGAGCAAGGCAAAATTATTGCTTTAAATTGAAATAAAAGGCAATTATATTGCTCGTTGAGTAGTTATCTTCTTTGAGTTACTTTTATAACAAAAAAGGCGATAAATGACTCAGCGAGATATGGCTGGATTTTTAGGAGTAACTCCCATGACGCTTCGCAACTGGCGAAAAGAAAAACCCAACTTATACAAAATTATCATGCAAGGCTTTGCGTTTGAAGAGGCTATCGAATCTGCTAAAGAGAACTACGAGAAGTTAGAAGCACTCAAAGAGAAAGTCAGTAAAAAATAGCGTTACATGTAACGCCAAAACGGAACTAAAAATGCTTGTACCCTTTACATGTAAAAGGGGTTTGGATGCGAAGCATTGGAAGTTATGTGAACATAACGGCAGAAAATTTTTATTTTAGCGGGTGTTCGAGTTGTGAGGGGGCGTGTTGCAATGGCGCCAAAGGCTTTGTGGCATCGCCACTGATTTTAGAGGATTTTGCG
>SAAW01000072.1 GCA_009929275.1 Clostridia bacterium | reverse complement strand
TCGGAAGACATTCTTATTAAAGATATTTCCACTGGCGCACAAAACGACATTGAGAGGGCCACTAAAATTGCGCGTAAAATGGTTACAGAATGGGGTATGAGTTCGCGTCTTGGACCTCTAAATTTTGCGACAACTAGCGAAGTTTTTATTGGCAGAGATTATCAAACCCAAGTGCAGTATAGTGAAAAGACCGCCGCGGAGATTGATAACGAAGTGAAAGCAATTATTGACGATTGTTACAAAAATGCTAAAGAAATTATCAAAAAGCACGTGAAACAAATCGATACAATGATTGAAGTGCTCCTCGAAAAAGAAACTATTTACTATAACGAAGTGGAACTTATTATGAAGGGTAAAACTGCAAGACAAGTGTTACTTCAAATGGAAAAGGAAGAAACTCGTAACAAAACTAAAATTGAACTCGAACGAGCCGAAGCAGAACTTGAAAAAGTAAAAAAAGAACAAAATATACGCATAAAGACCGCAGAGGCTCTCAAAAATGGTGGCGTACTATCTCAAGAAGAAATGGAAAAAGTAAAGGAAGATTCTTCAAAAATTATCATCCAAGCAGAAGAAAAAGTGGAGGAAATTAAAAAGAAAAATTCGGGAGAAAAAGACAAGGATAAAGTAAGCAAAAAAACACAAAAAGATGACACATTAATTTCTCCAACAAAGGACACACTAAAGACAAAAAGCAAAACAATTATCAATAGTAAAAAAGCGGAAATTGTAGACGACAAGAAAAAAAAAGATGACAATAAAAACGACGAATAAATTGCAAAAAAACAAGAAAAATTTTCTTGTTTTTTTTTGTCATTTTTTAATAAAAATATAATTAAAAAAAGTGAAAATTTTCCCACTTTTTTTCGTATTTTTTTTGGAGCAGGTAACGGGAATCGGACCCGTATCACTTGCTTGGGAAGCAAAAGTTTTACCACTAAACTATACCTGCAAAAAATCCACAAAAAGAATATAGCACAACACGAGTAAAAATGCAAATAAAACTAAAAAATCATTTATGTTTTGACAAAAAATTTTTTTACATTTAAACTATATTAAGAGGAAAATATGAATAGTATTATTTCGCTAGAAAACGGTGCAACCGTAAACTATATGTTCACTTTCAATCAATATGTTTTGCTTTTTATTGGGCTTGTGATTGTTGTGTTTTTTTCTTTATATTTTGTTCGTAAGAAATTTTCTTATCAAAAAATCTTTGTCCTTGTTATAAATATTTTCCTTATCGTTTTTGAGATTTGTCGTGTGATTTGGAGATATTTGTATCTTAAATATAACATGGAGAGTTTAAGTTTTGTTAATATAGTTGATCTAAACTTTTCCACCCTTTGCGTCTGGCTGACAATTATTTTCTCTCTTTTTGCTTTTATATTCAAGAGGGACGAGAACAGTCGAGTTTTTGGACTCAGTTTTATTTTTAATGTCGCTTCAATTGTTTGTTTTATTTCGTTAGTTTATCCAACGGGGCTGAACTCAAACTTTGAGTTTTATCACTGCTACAATTTACTTTTCACACTAACTCGAACGTTTGTTATACTGATTGGTGTGTCGTTCGCGTGTTCAGGCTGGTTTTCGGTAAGTGAATTTATGGACGAATGGAGTGGCATTATTGCTATTTTATCGTTCGGCATTTTGTGTTTTGTTCTGGGAAAACTGCTTGGTGGAAACAGTCTGTATGCCGAATATTTACCACTGTTCGAGGACATCGGCGTGATTTTACCAAGCCCACTGCATTATTTTATCATCGGGATGTTTTTCTTTATATTCCAAACAATTGTCTATGCTCCGTTTCGCTTATATAGAATTATTAAAGAAAAAAGGGGCGGATAAAAACACTCAAAAATTATGCGAAAACAATTAAAAAACACCACAATTA
>SAAW01000071.1 GCA_009929275.1 Clostridia bacterium | reverse complement strand
ATATGAAAATGCTTGTTAAAAGTGAACTTGTTTCTAGTGAGAAAAACGGAATTTGGCACAATTATTCTTTGAATAAAGAGAAATTTGAATTTCTTGCCAAATTTTTTGATGTAAACAAAAAATGTTGTGAAAATAAAAATTGCGATTGTCATAACAACTAATATTTTTTTAGCATATATATAGACTACTATCTATATAATAAGGAGATTAAATGGGTAAAAAGAAAGGGTGTTCTTGTGGTGGAGCTTGTGGCATTGATATCAACAAAGAAAAGCAAGAATATGAAGATAAGAAAAATTTAGAAAAAGAAAACGAGCAAATTGTTGATAAAGTTATCACAAAAGAATATGATTGTGACAATTCTTGCGAGTGTGATAAAACCTGCGACTGCAACGATAAAAAAGACTTAAGTTCTGTTGAAGTTGAGAATAAACCTTGTTGTGATAAGCAGAAAAAGAAAAATTGGTTTTTAAGGCATAAGAAGACAACAATATTTTTAAGTGTTATCTTAGTAATTTCACTTATAAATGTTTTCATTGGCTTGGTTTGGAACTGGGATATAGTTAAAAATATTTGGCAGTTTTTTAATGACCAAATTCTTGGAATGAAATGGCTTAACGCTTTAATTGGATTGGCAATTAGTGGAATTGGTGGTCAAGAATTTTTGGCTAGCCAATGGGGCGCAAGTATTCAGTTTTTTGTTTATGACACTATAAAAATTATCTTCTTGCTATGTTTTTTAATTTTTATTATATCTTATATACAAAGTTTTTTCCCGCCGGAAAGAACGAAGAAAATATTATCAAAATTTAAAGGCATAAAGGCAAATATAATTGGCGCATTGCTTGGAACGGTAACTCCATTTTGCAGTTGTTCCTCAATTCCTATTTTTATAGGGTTCACTCGTGCGGGTTTGTCTAGCGGAATTACTTTTTCATTTTTGATAAGCAGTCCACTTGTTGACCTTGGTGCTTTTATATTGCTTGCAAGTGTATTTGGTTTTCCTATTGCAATTGCCTATGTTGTCGTTGGTTTAGTTCTTGCTGTTATTGGTGGAACATTGATTGAAAAAAGCGGTGCTGGAAAATATGTTGAAGATTTCGTAACTGCTGGAAGCAGTGTTGACCTTGAACAAGAAAATCTAAGCCGAAAAGACAGACTAATTTACGCAAAAGAACAAGTCTGGAATACTTTCAAAAAAGTTTGGCTGTTTGTTCTGATAGGAGTATTGATTGGCTCTGTAATTCACAACTGGATTCCAACCGAATGGATAATTGCAGTTTTGGGGCAAGATAAGTGGTACTCTGTTCTTGTTGCAAGTCTTGTCGGAGTTCCAATGTATGCAGACATATTTGGAACAATTCCAATTGCCGAAGCTTTGTTTGCAAAAGGCGTTGGAGTTGGAACAATTCTTGCATTTATGATGGGTGTAACAGCACTAAGCTTGCCAAGTATGATTATGTTAAGACGTGCAGTAAAAACAAAACTATTGTGGGCTTTTATAGGGATTGTGACGATTGGAATTATCATAATAGGATACATTTTCAACGCATTTAATTTCCTATTTATATAGCAAAAAAAGGAGAAAAAATATGTCAAAAAATTGGTATCCAATAATTGATTATGACAAATGCATTAAATGTGGCAATTGTTATAATAAATGCAAAAAAAATGTTTATGAAGTTAAGGACGGCACACCAGTTGTAAAAAATCCAGACAACTGTGTTGAAGGGTGCAAAGGGTGTGCAGGGTTTTGCCCAGTTGGAGCTATCACATATTTTGGAGATAACGGTAAAATAAAATCACAATGTTCTTGTGGTGGAAATTGTAAAAAATAAAAGGAGAATATAATATGAAAATTATAGCGTTAGGTGGTTGTTGTAGTAAAAGTCAACAA
>SAAW01000070.1 GCA_009929275.1 Clostridia bacterium | reverse complement strand
CGCATGCTTATCAGAGATATGCTCATAAACTTTTTTGGTTGATTTAGTCCAACGAAACTTTTTATGTGTTTCAAGATTGATTGCATTGAAGATAATATGATTATGAATGTGTTCCTTATCAACGTGTGTAGCGATCACAAATTCATGTTGACCGCCAGTCAGCTCCAAGACAGTTTTACGGCCAATCTCATGAATTTCCTCAGGTGTGAGTGTATCATCAGGACTAAAACTTTGTATTAAATGGTGTGCTAAAACTTCATTATCTTTAAACAAAAGTTTGGCATTACCTTTTTTATTTTTTGCAAAAATATGAGTCTGAATAAATTCCTCGGCCATATCGTGAACGTCAATAACATGATGTCCAGATACTAATTGTTTTGAGATTGTCTTATCGTCATTTGAAATATATTCAAATAAATTATTCAAATGACCTGGACTGTCAACATCATGAGTTGTCTTAGTGGCATCTTCAATATATTTGTTCAATTGATTTAATTTCCATGTCGCATGAACGACAAAATGTTTTGTATAAACCATTTTTTAAGTCCCTAATCTATTTTTTTCGAGTGGCTCTAATTTCATTTGACACTTTATCAGCGTACAATTTTTTAAGAGTCTCCACTTCGTCCTGAAGCATCTTAAATTCATCAAGCGGAAAATCATCAATGGTATTGACGATTTTCACGAGCTGATTAATATTTCGACCAATGGCATTGATTTCTTTTTTGACATCAATTAATTGGGAGTAGTCGTAAGCCCTGACTTCTTTTTGAATTAGAATATTTCGAGCATAGTTAGTAAAATTATCAAAGGGAGACATCTCAATTTTTTGTTGAATATAATCCCATTCATAATCATATAAATAGACTTTTTTAACCTTTTTTCTCTCTCTATTTTCTCTCCAAGACATAGTAGTTTATCTTCTCCTTTTAAAATGGTGCAGTTAAAAAAATGCGATCTCAGTATGATGTGTATTCTGCGAATACAGGAGTCAGAAAACACGACTCCCATACTGGCGAGCAGAGCATGTGAGGCCTCACATGCGATTTTTAACAGCTTATCTAAACAAAGTCTACCCGACTCTGATTAGATAAGCTGTTAAATTTTTGGGGTTTCCCCAATCCCCTTTTGATTTATTTTTGATAGATACTGATGATTTCATCACGCATATTTTTGAAATCATCATTTGAGATTTTTTCAAAATTTGAAAGCATCTCTTTATAATAATCTGAAACATTGAGAGCTAATGATTTTGTTTCTTTGGCCAAAATTTTAAGTTCGCTTTCAAACTGAATTTTTGTTAAATCTTGAAATGTATTAAGTAAAATTGGTTGTGATGAAAAGGGATCATCTAGCGCAGATTGTAAAAGTAAAGCAATCATATCTTGTGTTTTGTTAGTCGTCATTTTTTTCTACCTCAGTTTTCGTTTGTTTAGTTTGCCGTGAACGATTTGAAAGCCTGTTTATCTTTTCATTGATGTTCTGTTCACGGCTTGTTCTTTTTTTATTTCTTGACTGAACCCTTTTTGAGTTTCAAGTGCCTTTGAAATTTTCTTATCAACCGTGTGTTCAGATGTTTGATTTTGAGATTGAATTTGACTGAGAGAGTTGTCAATTTTATTGATCAACTCTCTAGCTTGTGACTGGATTGTCGACAAGGATTTTTCAAATTGTTTAATATCATGGCCTTGTCTCGTCCAACTTGCAAGATAACCAAAACTATAATCGGAGCTGTTAATGCCAAAGTGTTTTGATACAATATAGGCCACACTCTCAGCTTCAAACTCTTGTTTTCGATAAACATTATCGCCAAATCTTGCTTGAGAGTTTGTGTGTAAAGTAGCATGAGTGATCTCATGGATTAGTGTCTTAATTGTATGATCAGCACTCATGCCTTTTGAGATGCC
>SAAW01000069.1 GCA_009929275.1 Clostridia bacterium | reverse complement strand
GGCTACTGAGGCAACTTGCCGATGCTTATATTTTGGAGAAATTCTCAAATCATCACATAAAAACTAGAATTTTTTATTCAGATGTCTTCAATTGCCCTTGCGAAAACCTGGGTGAAATCTGTTTTTTTAGATAAAATTTCATGCTTTGGATGTCAAATCGCATTAGTGTTAGTTTCCAGACAATTGCGGAAACCTCAATAAATATTGGTGTTTTAAAAATTGTTGCGTAATTCCCTCAAAATTATTTGTATAGGCATTGGAAAATTCATAATTTTATAGCGAGGCTTTCTCCGAATAGCTATCCATAAGCCAACAATGACAAAAGTGAACGTACACCTCAATAGTAATGGAGTATGTTCAATAAATATGACTATAAAAACAAGCTACCGCCACGTGTAAAAATACATAGCTGAAAATTTGCTACTTAAAGACTGGAAAAAGCATGGACAACCAACGCACAAAACAGCACATTTACAAGCCCCGACACACAAACCTACACTTCAGCTTGCAAAAGAGCTGTTTTCTTGCCGACGCTCCAGAGAACCCATTAATAAAAAGACAACTTACCTCAAAAGTTAAACCCTAATGAACGAAAGGAAGCTATCTGCATTACAAAAAGAGTATCGAACGTTTTTTTTAGGAAAGATGGAACTTTATGGAGTTAAATCTCCTGCTGAACTGACTAAAGATAAAAAGAGTGATTTTTTTACTGAGATAAAACAGGACTGGGCAAAACATAAACTTGAGAGACAGCAATTAATAGAAGCCAATAAAAATGTTCTAACCATAGTTAAAGAGCCACTTGAAGTTTGTGAAAAGTCTAAAAGTATTAACAAAGAAACCAGTCCAGTAAAGAAATGGAAGGAATACTTTGGGCGAGAACTTAGCTTCGACTCGTTTCAGTTTAATAACAGAGATGGTTCTCAGCAGGTTATTGAAAAATTCGAAATAAAACCTTATTTTTTTTATCGGACAATTCTTTTGAAGAAGATAATTACGAAACCATTTCAAGTTTTATGTCCAATTAATAGGGGGCTGGTACAATGGTTACAGGGGCATGTGAAGGTATGTGGATTGCCTCTATCTTTCGTGTCACTTACAGGAAATTATCTGCAACAGGCACATTGTCAAACAATAAACAGTTTTACAAAAGTATAGAAAAATAATGAAAAACAGAAGGACACAGAAAAAAAATCAGACGATTAATGACACTTCTTGACAGATAATGAGATTTGCTCCAAGGTACTTGATTGACACAAAAGGAGACCAGTTGACATTTTAAAAACGGGGCTATACAGAAAAGCCATACGAATAGGAAAACTAAAAAATATAATTTCATCATGAAAAAAATTGTTTTAAAATCTGTAATCATATTATTTGTTATTTCGTTTTTATCAAGCTGTGCGCTACACAATGGGTATATTCAAAATTCAGCATCGCTCAGCAGTAACAATTTTACATATGTTAAAAAAGATATAAAAGGAGCAGCTTCGGCAACATATGTTTTTGGATTAGGGGGGCTTGCCAAAACGGCAATATTAGATAATGCCAAAAAAGACTTATTATCTGCTAATCCTCTAAAAGACAATCAGGCATTGGCAAACATAACAATTAGTTGGAAAAAAACTTTTGTACTTCCATTTGCAATTACAAATCGTTGTACTGTGACCGCAGACATTATAGAGTTCAAATAGGTCAGTTCATAATAATAGCTATACATAAGCAGGTTTTTAGTGCTTTTGCGAAGTTAAGTGCTAAAATGCCTGCTATTGTTTAGCTGTGACTGCTCATCCGTACTCATACGAATATTTGTAAAAAACTATTCATTAGTGTCCACTAAAAATATGGACGATTATAAATTTTAAAAATTAAACAAATTTGGTTCGCTAAGACCATCCTGTTCTTTGACATTATTGAAATT
>SAAW01000027.1 GCA_009929275.1 Clostridia bacterium | reverse complement strand
AAATGAAATTGTATGAATTAACAAATTATATGATTATTATTTGTATTGGTTTATTGACATTACTTGTTCATATAAAATTTTGGTTATGGTTTATTGGAAGAAAATACGTACCCCAAGGAAAGGAATAAATATGTTAACAGCCATCAAAACTAAAATTCATGAGGTGGCAAAATATCACTTCCAAGTGGTTATTCACGTCAATAAATAACCCTTGAACACTTAGTGGCGATTTAATTCTAAAAGAAGGAGTTGACAATGGACGGAACAATAATTAACCTTATTATTTTAGTGCCACTTGTTGTTTGGGGAATTTATGAAATATCTAAAAATAAATCAAAAAAAGGATTAAAATGAAAAAATAAGCGAAAACAAATTCGAGACCTAATTGCAAAATATAATGATTCACTCATGAATCTAATTAATTTTGAGCGACGCTCCCCTTTATTTCTATCTACAAAACTCATTTTACACTAAATTCGCGTTTTTTACTCGCCGACTATTTTTTGAGAAGCCCAACAATCTCAGCTGATTTGAAAAATTCTTCAACTTTTTCTTTTTCTTGGCATTTTAGGAATAAATAAACTTTTGCACGCCAATCATCTATGTCTCTTTTTTTCCAGTCTCGCGTTGTCGTTGTCGGTACACCAAATTGCTTAAAAATTTCAACATCACTTAACATTATTATCCTTTTAAAATTTATGAAATCATATAATACTTAGCGTAATATGTCAAATATAGCGAAATACGCTTGACATAAATAGCGAAAACCGCTATAATATGGCATAAGTTAAACGAAGGAACCGAAATGAATACTTTGAGTGCAGGTGATCTGGTAGTTTGGAATTATAACGGTGCTTTTAGTGGTTGCACTTTTGTAATTAAAAGCGTTTTTGATGGTGGTGACGGCAAGCCAAGATATTCACTTACAGATGTGGAAACGAAAACTCAAACGTATGGAAATTTATTGACTTCTAACGAATTGACAAAAATAAAAATAAAGGAGCTTTGAGATGAGACCAGACATTACACAAATTACAATAGATATTCTGCATGGATATCTTGCACACATAGGACAATCATTTGTTTTAGCTTCGGTTGCCACAGCTATCACCCTTTTTATTTGCTATTTTGCATTTAAAAGTCAATGGATTTAAGGATTTTGTGATGGAAGAACGAATCAAACAATTTTTAGTGAAAAAATCAATTCTATGGAATGAGGGCAAAACAGTTGCCCTGGCGTGGTTTGAGCGAAATGAGCTAATAATTAGTCGCAATGCGAATGAAAAAATTTGTGCAATGATAATCAATCTGTCGTCAAAGAAAATGGTCACTAGATTACTTCAACTACCGAGGAATTCTCGGTAGTTCTATCTCAAATCACTCTTTCAAATTTTACCATCCAACTTCCTTATTAAATTCTATTTTGCTAAGAATTTTTACCACCTTCTAATCTTTTTTTAATTCCTATTTTATCCAAACTATTTTTCTTGTTTTTCACTTGGGTTTTAAGTGAAAATCGCTTTGCTTATTTTGGATAAATATTTGAAAAAAGAGGGCTACGCAGTTATTTTTTTAGACACCTGACGCAATGCTTCGCCTTGCAGGTGTAAGAGCAAAAGCCCTATATAACGGGCTTTTTAAAAGATTTTTTATTTTATAAAAAATAATGTAAAAATACCAAAGTAAATGCAAAAGCCCTATATAATGGGCTTTAGTGATATTATCTTATATATTAGAAAATAATATATATCCAAACATTTTACAGTTATTTAACACTGCCATACATATAGATTACAAACACTTAACACTCTATTACGTTTACTTTACATGAGAGTAAGGAGAATGCTTTAAAATATCGATGAATTCGTAACTAGCCACTATTTTTACACTTCTTTATAAATACTTTACAAACATATAGCAACACATTACATTGTATTACATTCACGTTACATGTCAAAAATGTTAATAATAGGAGTAAAACAAAATTATATTGGAGTATTAATATGGATATTTTGGATTTTATGTCTAAAAAATCACCCAAGTGGGGAGGTAAGCTTTGGCCTTTTAAGGCACAAATAATTGAGCTTCATAAAAGAGGTTATTCGCTCGCATCTATTTGTGAGTTCCTGCAATCCAATAACGTGACGGTTAGTCGTCCATCTGTTTCTGCGTTCATTAAGAAAATTCAAAATCCAGCTAATGAATTTTTTGAACCCAAAGAACACATAGAAAAAAATGAAATAAAGCACGAAGTTTTGCAGCCTGTTGGTCCTCGAAGTTTTTCACTCTCTATGCCCGAAGTTGATATTGCAAAACCGTTGTTTGCTAATGAAGTTCCAGACCAGAACAAAATTAACGAACTACGTAAAAAACTTGATAGGAAATAAAATTGAAAAAAAACAAGTTAAAAAAACGAAGGAGAGCAAAGTTGAACCTACAAGCACTTATGGTTAAAGTGATGGTTGATTTTGTTATGGGAAAAGCTTCAAAGATGAAGTTTGAAAAAATAATGAAGTTAGCTGCGTCAGCAGAATGCTACAAAAATGTTAATAATAGAACAAATCAAAATTCAAAGGGGTCTAAATGTTATATGTTGTAGTTAACACAAAAGGTGGAGTTGGTAAATCAGTCGTTTCTGGTCACTTGCTTACAGCATACCAGTTTCACAGAAAAAATAGCCCAGTTCGATACGTTGAAATAGACGATCAAAATATGTCTTTGCAAAATATTGCCGATTCAAGTATCGTAATTGCAGACACAGTTAAAACAGAGTCATTAGACAGTTTTGCAATGCAATTGGTGCTTGAAAATGAAGATGCAATCATAGATGTTGGTGGCAATATCACATCTATGATGTTCTTAAATTCTATCAATAATATTGGTTCACTAAGAGGCAATGCAATCTATTTCATTCCCATACTTGATTCAAAACAAGATCTTAAAAATGCTATTGATACATATAACTTGATTCGCGTGTCAGACAATATTTCAAAAATTGTTTTTGTACTGAACCGAGCAATTAACAAGAACAATGCGAATTTACTGCATGAACAATTCATAGAATTTTTTGGTAGAAAAGAACTAGATATTAGACCTGCTTTTGAAACAATTACAGATGCGTATCTCATCGCACTTAATTCTGATTTTGTATACAACATTCTTGCCAGACATAAAAAAACACTAATTGAAGTTAGTGTTGATGATGTAAAAGAATCCCTAAATGAAGCAATTGCAAAAAATCGTGAAAATCCTGAAGCCCGTGATGAAGCAATTAAGCTTCTGTACCATGAGAAAGTCATTGTGGCATGCAAAAAATTGTTTGAAAATGAGTACATACCTCTTTTTGATGAGTTACGCAGAATAGAGGAGGATTAAATGTTTGATCAAAAAAAGGCAGCCGAAGAACAAATTGCATGTGAAGTAAGAGAGGAAACTCTCTTGCTCATCAAAGAGGCTGGACTTTTACTTGAAAAATTTGAAGAATTTAAGCGAGAGCAAAATGCTGCTGCAACAATCATTAAAGATACGCAAAGAGCCAATAGAGAGCTCCAAAATTATTTCAAGTTGATTAGTTATTTTTTATTCATGGATAAAGAGACTATTGATTTTATCCAAAATATGGCGAGGCAAAGTAACGACACAGAGTTTTCAAAATGGTTAAAAAATATGAGAACACTAAAGGAATCTTGATGGAAACAGGCAAGGGGCTAACGGAATTTGTCAAACAGACATTTCCTGGTAAAAAAGGTAAGTTAGAGCCGTTTGAAAAAGAAATTCTTTTCCTGGATAGCAAGGGTTATACATGTGGCCAAATTGCAAAATTTTTGCAGACCCAAAATGTAAATACAGTTCCCCAAAACATCAGACATTTTTTGAAAACAAAAAATGTTAATAATAAGGAAACTGAAAATCAAGGAGACAAAGATGGAAATTAAAAATGAAGACTTGATCGCAAGATTGGCGAAGGCATCTAGTGATTTAGGAGTCGACCACGAACAGTTGATTTCTTTACTACTTGTAAGTGAGGAAGTTGTTCTACCAGCACTTCAAAATATTGAGAACACAATTGAAACGGAGCTTGTTCCAAGAAGTTTGAATCAGCTTTCAAATTTAAAAGCGATCAGGAGTCAGGTTTTAAATCTACACGCTGATGGCATGGAATCATCGGATAGAGCGGTTGCTTTTGCAAGAATTGCAGGTGAAATGGCAGAAGAGTTTGTTCTCGAAAATGGCGGTGAATTGTTAAAAGATCAATTATTTTTTGCACAGAAACCTGATTTTAGTGATGATGGTGTGCACCTTGATAAGGAAATGAAGTCATTGTTGGAAATACAATGTGCTGAGCTTAATATAACTTTGAGTGAGATGGTGAATTATCTGTTAAAGATTTCAAGTAATGTACCTATGGCCATTCTAAGACTTGAAAAACTATTTAGTGTTGATTTGGTCGTTAACTATATCGCGGCACAGGCCGAAATTCAAGCCTTACGGTTTGAGATAAATGGTCTACATTCTGCACTAGATAATAATCCTGACAGGGCTATCAAATGCGCTGAACATGCGACTGCTCATGGCTTTAATAGTGTGCTTAAAAAAAATAAACTGGAGGACTAAGATGGTTGTTTCAATCCGTAAACTTTTTCTTTTTTGGCTTCCAATTTACCTTTGGGCTCTTTTTAGTCTTTCTTTTGTGCACGCCAACTACTTAAGCGGAAAAATAGAGATGCAAAATATGTCGACAGGAGAGCGTATGTTGTTTATGCATGAAAAAACGGTATTAGGTTATAGCAGGTTGTTTCAAAGTATAAGGGAGAAAATCGATGTTCAATAAAAATAAAGATTCATCATATACCCTTGGAAATGGACGTATTGGCTTTGAACATAATAGAAAGGGAGCGTCACCATTAACTGGTAATTTTTTCTATAAGTCAATCGCAAACGATAACAGTAGAACGTTTGCTGATAATCGTGCTAGAGTTGAAAAACATCATATTACTCAAAATAAATTTTCTTCTGCGCAAACAACAGTTGCGAGCGCATCGATAACAACTGGGGCCGTTGCTTACGGCGCAGCTCTTTCTGGGTCTTCACTTGCAAGTACACTTGGTTTGAGCGGAAGTTTGCTGGGATATGCAAGTGCGAATGCTGGGTTAAGTGCACTTGGAGGAATGGCAATAGGTGCGATGGGTGGACTTGGTATCGTTGCTGCTGGGGTAGCAATTGCAGGTGTTGGAAAAGTCATTAAAGACAGCATGGATGCATATGGGGACAAAATCGAAAAAGAACGTCATAGCGTTGATTATACAGCCGATAACAGTAAAGCAAAATCTCGGGTTCTAACTGGAAAAGAAAAATATCTCTTGGAGAGAGAGCAAAGATTTAACGAAATGCTCGATAAAACGATGTCAATTAAAGATCACAATGAACGTGATGTTTCTCTCTCCACATTATCTAAACTCGAAATTCCAAGTGGATCAAAGTCGCTTTTTTTCGATTCTGTTGCAAAACATGCAATTCGCTCGACTACAATTAATGGCGACAAGATCGATAAAAATAGTGTAAAGAATAAAATTGACGCTTTTTCAAAAAATGCTGGATTGTCTAAATTTAGCACTTTTGACATTAAAAGCAGAGTTGGTTTGGCGCCCGCATTTGATGGTTCGGTCATAAAAGAGGGGAAGGAAGATTTTATTATCGGCAAAAGAAATGAATTAATGCACGGTGGGATTGAACAAAGCAAAAAGCCAGAAAAAGAAATATCACCTGCTGAAAAGGCATTTACAAAAATGCTTGATAGCGCAAAAACGCCTGAAAAGATAAAAAGTATGTTTGACTTGCGATTGCCAAATGATGAAGCGAAAAGTGCTTTGATAAACAAATATTCAGAGTCTTACGTTAATTCAAAAAAACAATTTGATGAGAAAGAGGCAAAAAAACATTTTGAAAAATTTGCTGCCGAAAAAAATCTTGGAGACGAAGTTGCTGGAAAGCTTTCTTCGCATGCTGATTTGTATGTCGAACAAATGAAAACAGACCTCAAAATGACAGAAAAAGGAGAGATCATTGGGTTTAAAGAAAAAAGTGTGGAGGATGAAAAGCATAGCAATGAAGAAGGTATGAAATCTGAAAAAACTTCTCGTTTGCAAGAAATCGGAAAAGAAGCGGATGACAATTCTAAAGTTCATGGGCCAAGAAAATCATCTATGAATTTTGACGACAAACAAGAAGTTAAAAGTTTTTTTGAGCCTAAAATAAAAGCAGCGCAACAAAATCTCAATGAAATAAATGTGAAACTTTCGGACTTGCAAAAAACTAATCCAAAAGATTCGCGAGTGGAGGACCTAAAATCACAAAGATCAGAAGCTCAGGCAACATTTTATAATTATCAAACTGCACGTTTTGGATTTGTAGACAAAGACACAATTCAAAGTGCTGTTGATAAAAGAGTACAAAATGGTGCATATAGTCAAGAAATAGGAGATAAGTACGTTAAAAATATGCTTGAAAATGCTGAATCTTTGAAAGAAGCTGGACTGATGAAAGAGAAGAATGGCACGTTTGTTTTTGTTGATCAAAAAGCTCGTGAGGTACTCTCCATCAATGCCGAAAAATCCCATGAAGACATCGCTCAAGAAAATCTAAATGAGTATAAAAAAATGGAATCAAAACATACTACTCAGCAAGAGATGACAGCTGATGAAAGGGTACGAGAGATGCAGCCAAAACAAGAGATTGCCGAAGAGGAGCAAACAAAACGCAAAGTCGTTCGTGAAGATATCGCTCAAAAAGAAGTTAGAGTCGATGATGAGAAAGAAGTCGAAGTTGAAGCAAAAAAAGAAGAAGTGGAGAAAAAAGCTAACTGGGCTGAAGAGATGGTTAAAAGAGTAGAACCATCCCCAAACGTGGAGAGGGGACGATAGAAGAATCGTCGTCCCCTGTACAAGGTTTTTTTTCAAGAATGAAAAAAAAGTCGTCACAAAATGCCAATAATTAAAGGAGGTAAAATGTCTGATCTCGAAAAAAATATGAACGATTTTTTAGATGGTAAAGAGCATCTAGGTCAAGAATTTCTAAACAATCAAAGCAAAGTAAAACTTGAACGTTTAGTGCAAAAGTATGCGATTTATTATTTACCGTACTTTGCCCCTACATGTATATATTTTATTGTGAGTTTTTTCTTTTATGTGCTAGGTGATCAATTGGATTGGGCTCCTCTGACTGAGCCTTTTCTGTATTTGACGTTTCCTGTTGGATATGTCGTAGGGAAAAAATTCTCAAGCATTTTAAGGAAATATTACGACGAAAAAACTGCCGAAAAAACAAAAATGCTGACCGAAGATCAATATGTGGATGGTGCAAGAATGACTGATTCTCAGTCTTTTAATGAGACGATGCAAGAGTTCGTTGATCGCATTGCTCTTCGATATCCTAATGTTGACAATATTCGTGAATTTTTTAAGATTCCGACTCAAAAGCTATGGCCTGAGGATGTAAGATATGAGGATGATCCAGCTCCTGGAATGCTAATTCCTAAGTTTTCTCTTTCCACTGGACTTGCCGTTGTCGGGGTACCCGGGCAGGGGAAGACGGTTTTGATTTCTCGTGTTGCATCTCAAGTGTGCACAGAGCGTGATAAGTCATTTATCGTGGACGTCAAGGGTGATTTTGTAAAAATGTTTTACAACCCAGTGAGTGATGTTATCTTTTGCCCGTCAGATCTTCGCACATGCCGTATTAATATTGTTGATTTATTCGACAATTACGTGAATGTTGGCGTTATTGCAGATATTATTGTTGGTGAGATTGAAAAGAATGCAGGCGGCAATTCCGATCACTTTGCAAAATCTGCAAAAATATTCTTGGAAGCGATTTTTATTTATGCAAAAAAACATAGCCTAGACAATAAAGAAATTTTTGCGTTAATAACGAGCAGGGCAGAGCTAGAACGTATTAAAGATGAGGATGAAGAAGTCGCGACATTAATTCAGAACTATTTCGAGGGTACCAGCGGTGATGAGCTGAAGAGTGTTCTCACGACGCTGATGACAAAATCACGAGTCTTTCAATTTCTGTTTTTTGCTGACAATTTGTCAAATAATGCTGTTCTAGATTTGCAAAGTTGGGTTCTCAACAAAAAAGGTGGACGATTATTTTTCCTTGCTACTGAGGAGCTTAACACCGTTTATGCGCCTCTTTTCGGTGCTATCCTAGGAAAAATATTTTCAATTCTGCTTGATGCGGATGACTCAAAAAATCAGAAATTTTATTTCTTTCTTAATGAGTTGCCTCAGCTTGGACAAGCATTAGGAAAATATCTTCAAAAAGGGCTTGCCGTAGGTCGTTCTAAAGGCCTCAATATCGTTGCAGATATGCAATCACCTGAACAGCTAAAAAGCGTATGGGGCAATGATGAAGCGAATGTTTTTTTTGATACATGTAATAGTGTTATTTCATTTAAAGCAAATTACAGTGCAGAATTCTTCGAGAAATTTTTTGGAAAAACAAAACTAATACGAAACAGCGAAAGTTTTCAATTTGGACAAAGTGAAATGCGTGATGGATTTGGAATTTCACGACAAACTGTCACAGAACCTCTTTTACGTGATTCAGATTTTTCCTACTTGCAAGAATTCGAGTTTTTCGCTCGTATTAGCGGCAATAACGCTGTTCTTAAAACCAAACTCGCTGAAAAATTTATCGCGGAACAAAATGGCGTTGAAAAATACATTGAAAATCCATTAGTTAATATCAACGTTCTACCGGTTCGCTACAAAGAACACATAATGAATATTGAGACAACGTATTACAGCTCAAAACTTGCACGGGGCAATGATCGAGAATTCATTACTATTGATTAATCTTAAGAGCTCATTGTGGCTCTTTTCCTCCTCCTTTTAATGCAATAACTTACACCTTCTTAAATGTTAATAATAGGCATATTACATTTAAGGAGTAAGAAGAATGACACAAAAACATAAGAGAGTTACGTTTCCTATTATTGCAACTGCTTTTATCGCAACTTTTTCAGTTGCAGATAGTGTTAACTTGGGTACTAATTCGTATGCTGGTACAAATGCTAGTGCTATTGGTGTAGATTCAAATGCTAGTGCCACTGGTTCCGTCGTTAATGGTTATAGTTCGACAGCAACAGGTGCGTATGGCGTAACGATTGGATACGATTCTAATAATGCTGGTCAAGATGCAATTCTTATCGGCAGAGTAGGTACAATTACTTCCGTAGCAAGTGATGGAATAGGTCTTGGTCGTAATGTATCGATTTCAAAGACTCATGGGATTGGAATTGGTTATGGTACAACAGTCAGTGG
This sequence comes from Clostridia bacterium, assembly GCA_009929275.1. Taxonomy (GTDB): domain Bacteria; phylum Bacillota; class Clostridia; order Christensenellales; family UBA1242; genus UBA7862. Next base: position 1,038 of record SAAW01000027.1, on the reverse strand, counting down.
TTCATATGGGCTCGCAGAAGCTTATTCCGCAAAAGTTTTAGCCGACTATGGCATCGCTATTGGGTATAACGCTCAAATTCTATCTGATGCAATTGCCAGCACAGCTATCGGTTCAAATACTAATGCAAGAGGTGATCATGCCTTTGCTGGAGGATATGGCGCACAAGCAAAGGGTATACGAACAATTCTTATAGGTACCTATAATGGTACAACTGGTCAAAATTCTGTTTTGAATGGCACTGATTCGATTGGACTTGGTCAAACAGTACAAGATAATGGTAGCGCAAGAAATGTTCTTATTGGCAAAAATTTAACTGTCAATAGTGGCGTGAGTGATTCTGTTTTGTTTGGTAATGGCTATTCTGAAACAGAATCGAATGTTTTCAATGTTGGTGGAAAGCGCATCAAAAATGTTGGAACCCCAACAGCCGCAACAGATGCAACAACAAAAGCGTACGTAGACACAGCATATACTTCAACGTTAACGAGCGCAAAAAGCTATACAGATACTGCGATTGCAAGCGCAAATAGCATTGATATGTCTTCCTACTACGATAAAGCAACTGTAGACACCAATATTGCAATTGCAAAAAGTAGTGCGGTTACAGATTCAAAAACATATACTGATAGTTCTATTGGTTCTGCAACCTCTAATTTCTACGATAAAACGGCTTCAGACGCTCGTTTTGCCTCAAAGTCTGATACGTATACAAAATCTCAGGTAGATAGTGCAATTTCATCGGTCAGTGCGGTTGATTTAAGTGCATATGAAACGGTGACTAATGTTGATTCTAAAGTTTTGACAGCTAAAAATGACGCAATTGCTACAGCAGATTCTCATACGACTACAGCCTTAGGAAACTACTACGATAAAAGCACGGTTGATTCAAATTTTTATAGCAAATCTGCGAGTGATGCAACCTTTGCTACAAAAACGGATACGTATACAAAATCTCAAGTCGATAGCGCAATTTCAGCAAGTGTTGGTGGCGTGGATCTATCAAGTTACGAGAAAAGTGCAAACGTAGACACTAAAGT
>SAAW01000068.1 GCA_009929275.1 Clostridia bacterium | reverse complement strand
TAGGAGAATGGTTATATTATTCATACAATAGCATTACTCTTTTGAATATGCAAAATCATGTTAGACTCTTTTCATTGTAAAGTTGACTGAAGAGTATACAGTCTTTTCTCAAAAAAATCTCTAATGTTAGCTTTGCTAAGGTGCTCTTTGGGCTCCAAATAGCGTATATCATCATCTTCTATATCATCGATATACAGCAAAGCAACAACAAACAATTTAAACGTTACCCCCTCGACTATTTTTTCACTTACCTCAAAAATATGTTTTAAACTCATGCCCTCTTTTACTAAAAAATACAAATCGTAATAATCTCTATATTTTGCCCTCAAAAAAAGTACATTTACTTTCATGGCAGCTATTTGTTCAATACTAGCTATATTCAATTTTTGTTTCATGATAGGTTTCAAGAAGCTCCACTTAGCATTGAAAAAAGTCACTTTCACACCATCAAGCAGTACGTCAATCTGTTCATTCGTTTGGTTGATAATTTCTTTCTGTTCAAAAGATTTGATAAAGAAAAATATTTTCTCTTTATCAAAAACATCATCATACGTAAAAAAATCCAAATCTTCACTTTTTCTATGACAAAGGTGCAGTGTCAATGCACTTCCACCAACCAGAACATATTTATCTAAAAAATCACAGCTCTTTACAATCTGAAGCAAAACTTCTTTGGTCTTAGGAAGCAAGCAATCTAAGTTTTTCAAATCTTGCATTTTTCACCTCCTTAAAATAGTCAGCCTCAACATCCATCCCAAAAAATACTCGTGCAAGCATGAGATTGATTTTGATAAAACTTCTATCACTTTTTAGTTTCTCTTCCCATACGCTTTTTGCCTCTCTTTTTCCAAAAAGCCTCACACAAAGCTCTATATCATCAAAATCTGCATATTTAAGCACATATTCTATGAAGAGTTTTTCACCAAACTCTTCATATCCCACAGCCTTACTATAGCTCCAAAAAAGCCCTTTATCACGAAGTCGCTCAAATAATTTTCTTATGTGTTTATAGTTTGTATAGATTTTTGATACAGCCGCTTTTGTCACTCCCAAATGCTCTGCGATATCCGTACCCGTATATCCATCTGTGATAGCATGTGCAATAGCAACCTCTTTTTGAAAATCACAAAAGTAGAAGTCCAGTTTTCTCAACTCTTTTTTTATCACAACATCTTCTTTAATCTCTAGTTTTGCACGGTAAAGTTCATCAATCTTTTTTTGTTCATTTTCATCAAGCTCTTTATCAAAATTGATATTCTCAACGAGTTGAAAATTCAACATTGAAAATTCAAAATTACGACTGCTCATTGCCCAGTTATATTCGCCTATTTTATGAGTAATGCCTGATTTGATAGGATTGTATTCTATATATTTTACTAGGATCTTGAGATATGATTCATCATACACATACCAAGCTTTAAACCTGCCTTGCCACAAAGGTCCGACCCTCTTGTACTTGTTGTTGTAAAATACACTGTATCTTGAGTTTATTTTTTGCATAATGGCAGAAAGATTTGAAGATGAAGTTTTTAGCAGAAGATGATAGTGATTTGACATCAAACAAAAGGAATAGATGGCGAAATGATATTCATCGCTAGCCTCCTCCGTGATTTTTAAAAACTTTGCAAAATCCTCATCATCATGATAAATGCTGTTTTTGGCAACACCACGATTGATAATATGATAAAACCCAGCTTTTTCGATTCTATGTTTTCTAGGCATGCTAACACCTTTTTTGTCTATTGTAGCACCTTTTTAGTTAAAAATTGACCTCTGACCCTATTTTTCTCTCAAATAACAAGGATAGGTTGCCTAAAAAATTTGAATCTGAAAAAAACTTTTTTAAAATAATACGACCATAGTGCATTAAAATTATTAAGCAGATAAAAAATACATATAACCATTCTAGATGTTATATCATTAAGTTTTAAAATAGCTATGATAATTAAAATGATCGACAAAGCGAAAAAATTTGCTTTG
>SAAW01000067.1 GCA_009929275.1 Clostridia bacterium | reverse complement strand
GCTGATTACTCTTGGCTTAGACGCACGCTTAGCCGGTCAAAAAAACGCTGGTCTTGGTCGTTATATTAACAACTTAGCTCTGCGTTTACCTTTTTTTCTGCCTGACAACTACCGTTTGGTTTATTTTTTTCATGATAAAAATCAATGGAGCGAGTTAGTCGCACAAATTGGCACTTTAGATCTAGCACAAGGAAAAAATGTCCAAGACATTTTTTCCAAAATCAAACTCGTTTATACCCCTATTCGTCATTACTCATTAGCTGAACAAACTCAATTACCGTCAGTTTTTGCTCAAGAAAAACTTGACTTACTTCACGTTCCTCATTTTAACGCTCCTTATTTTCTTGGTCAACAAAAATTTGTTCTTACCATTCACGATCTTCTTTGGCACGAAAAAAAAGGTCTCGCTGTTACTACTTTACCAGCCTGGAAATATCATCTTAAATATTTTGCCTATCGCTTTTTAACCAATCGCGTCGTAAAAAAAGCAACAAAAATTATTGTCGTCAGCCAAACTTGTCAAAAAACTGTGCTTAAATTTTATCCAAAAGTTAAAAGTAAACTTCAATTAATTTATAACGGTGTCAACCAATTTAAACTAAGTCCTCTGACAACAAAATTTGCCATTCCCTTACCAAAAAACTTTTTACTTTATGTTGGCTCACTTTACCCGCACAAAAATTTAACAATCGTTTTACAAGCTTTAGCTCAAGAAAAAAGTTTACATTTGGTTATTGTCAGCGCGCGCGACGCTTTTTGGGAAAAAACTTATCAACAAATTGCTAATTTAAAAATTGCCGCTCAAGTTACCTTCCTTGGTCAAGTGAGTGACGCTCAATTAAACTATCTTTATCGCCAAGCTCAAGCTTTAATTCAACCTTCACTTTCAGAAGGTTTTGGCTTAACCGGCATTGAAGCCTTGCAAGTCCAAACTCCAGTCATTGCCAGCAATATTGCTGTTTTTCAAGAAATTTACGGTCATGCTTATACTGATTTCAGACCAGATGAAGTGGCGGATTTTTTGCGAGCAGTCAAAAAATCCGCCCCGCTTAAAAACGATCCTACCTGGCAAAAGCTCGCTGCTCAGCAAGTCTCCCGCTATTCTTGGGACAAAATGGCTCAACAAACAGTTCAGATTTATCAAGAAATTCTCGCCAAAAATGACTAAAAAATTACGAGTTGCTTTAGTTTACGATTGGGCCGATACTAATTTTGGTGGTGCCGAAAAAGTTCTTCTGAGTTTAAAAAAACTTTATCCTCAAGCTGATCTCTTTACCAGCTTTGCTGATTTTAAACACCTTTCTTGGCTAAAAAATTTTGCCATTGTCAAAACTAGCTTTTTACAGTTTTTTCCTTCTTTTCTACGTCAAAATAAAGCTTTAATTGCACCGTTAATGCCCTTGGCATTTGAAGGTTTCAATTTTAAAAAATATGATTTGGTTATTAGTGTTTGTAGTTTTGCTTGCAAAGGTATTATTACCACTCCTCAACAACAACATTTTTGCTACCTACTTACTCCAACGCGTTTTCTTTATTCTCATCTTGGCGAGTATCGCTCGTTTATCTTTCGCTGGCTCACTAAACCACTAACAAACTACTTAAAAAAATGGGAAAAAGATATTATTTGGCGTCCAGACAAATTAATTGTTCTTTCACAGTTAGTTGCCAATCGTACGCAAAATTATTATCATCGCTCGGCGGATGCAATTATTTATCCACCGTTTTTAACGACAAGGAGAAAAAAATCTTCATTACTTAATTCTCAAGTTAAGAAAAAAGATTTTTTTCTCTGTGTTGCCCGTCTCGTTAATTACAAAAAAATTGATCTTGCCATTAAAAGTTGTCTTCAGCTCAGTTTACCGCTCAAAATCGTTGGCACCGGACCAGAATTAAAAAAATATCAGCGTTATGTTAAGCTTCATGATCAAAAGCATTTAGTTGAATTTTTAGGAAATGTTGACCAAAAAACTCTTTCTAACTGTTATAATAAAGCCATTGCTCTTATTGCTCCAGGAG
>SAAW01000066.1 GCA_009929275.1 Clostridia bacterium | reverse complement strand
CCAGCAGTGATAGCATCTGCGATAGGCTCAAACATAAGACGGGTCATAAGTTTAACGGCATCTCTTGGCGTCCAGTGCTCTCCTGCTTCTTCGTTGTTGTCCTCGTTAAATCTTCGCACAAGCTCTTCAAACATCGTACCCATGGCATGGTTGTCAAGCGCTGGGATTTTGACGGAGCCATCGCCGTTTAAAATCGGTGTTGGCGTTAGGTTTAACGACGGATCTAAAAATTTTTCAATCAATGTTCCAAGAGCATCACCTTTTGAAAGACGGGGGATTTGATTTCTAAATTCAAAGTTTTCGATGATCTCTTGTACGTTAGGGGAAAATCCATCCAAATACGCTTCAAAGTCCGCCTTGAGGCGTTGGACATTACCTATGGCTTTGAGATCACGCAACTTAAAAGGTGAGGTATTGTAAAACGCTTGTCCTGCTGCTTGACGCAGTGCTTCGTCTTGGTTTGTGATGCCTGCATTGTCAAGCATCTTTTTCATATCAAGAACAGCCTGTTTTGTAGGCTCTAAAACTGCGTCTAGTCTTCTTATAACGGTCATTGGCAAAATAACATCACGATACTTGCCCCTGACATAAAGATCTCTTAGTGCGTCATTTGCAATACCCCAAATAAAATTTGTTAGCCAGTTTAACTGTGTTGATTCCATTTTAAAACCCTTGTCTTTTTAATTCTTTGGCAAATTCGCTGAGCCCTTGCTCTATTTTTTCCATAGCCGTATGATTGCTCACAGGTACAAGCTGAACCATACCGTTTATGAAGTTTGTTTTAAATATTTGCTCTGTCTCTTTGTGGATAACCATATCCTCGTAATCTTTGTAAAAATCATAATTTTTTGTAAACTCTTCTTGCATTATTATTTTAACCTGTTCCATAGTTACTACTCCTTATCTAGCTTATTTTTTACATATTCACTGAGGCTTTTTATCGTTCCGTAGCCTAAATGCTTTTTTGAGATGTTTGTAAGGGTTACGCCGAGACTATGAAGTTCTTTGATTTTTTCTTTGTCTTTATCGTAAATACTTCCTTGAACGGTACCTTTTGGCTTGCCAAGCTTGATCCCTTTTGCTTTTCTAGCTTGCAGTGCTTCTTTTGTTCTTTGGCTTATAAGGTCGCGCTCTAGCTGGGCAAACGATGAGAATATGTTTATCTGAAAGTCTGTAAAAGGATTTTGTTTATCAGGTTCGATTAGAAGGTGCTCTTTTAAGATGTGGATATTTACTTTTTTTGCAATAAGTTGGTTTATGATCGTTACAACATTGACAACGCTTCTTCCTATACGGCTAAGTTCTGAGACGATTAAATGATCATCTGCTTGCAAAGCTTCAAGAAGTTCATCTATCTTTCTGTCTTCTTCTTTTTTTCTACTGCTGATCTTAACTTCGATAAAAGTTACATTGCCCAGATTTTTTTGATTGGCATAAGCGAAGATTGAATGTTGCTGATTTTTCAAATCTTGCTTATCGGTACTGACTCGAATATAGCCTATAGTTTTACCCAAATTTTAGCCTTTTACCTTATTTGTATTATTTTAATAAAATTATCTTAAATATTTACTTATTTTAAATACTTTTATAGGTAAAAATCGACAGTTTCATAACGAACATTAAAAAGTAAAAAACGAAGCAATTTAATACTGCCAAATATCCATATTTTTATATAGATACTCCAGTATTTTAATATTTGCTATACAAAAATATTGATTTTATGTTTCTTTTTTTATAGTTTTTATAAAGCATAAGTTTATAAAAGTAGCTATTTTAAAAATAAAAAATGTGGTTTATTTCTTTTTATAAAAAGGACTGTATTTTGAATAGCCATTTTCGTATCTAAATTTCCCTATCCCGACCAAAATTGTTAGAATTACTAAGGGAAGAAGTGCAATTTCTAGTGGTGACATATATATCTCCTAAAAAAATTCTCTCAAAGAGTCTCTAAATGGTTTGTGATATGTTGCAAAAAGTGCTGCAACGATCATAATCAAAATAATAACCGCCACATCTTG
>SAAW01000065.1 GCA_009929275.1 Clostridia bacterium | reverse complement strand
AAACAGAAAAAAAATTAATACTTTTATGTCAAGTTTACAGCTCTTTCTTGGTGGCTCATTTGTGAGTGATACAGTGGCCTATTTGATGTGATATATTCAAAAAGAGCTAAATTTTTGCCACCGCACTGACGGACATTCCGAAAATAATAACTACATTTGACCTGTTTTGTCAAAACACATATTGTCTAATGAACACATTTGGAGACTTAATAAGATTAGCGAGGGAAAACAAAGGACTGTTTCTAAGACAGGTTGCTGCTGAATTGGACATTGACCAAGCTATCATCAGCAAGTTTGAGAGAAACGAACGCAAGCCTACAAAGGAACAGGTTTTAAAGTTTGCTAAGTTTTACAAGTTAGACAAGGACGAACTTTTGGTTGCTTGGCTAAGTGACAGAGTTGTTGATGATTTACAAGACGAAAATTTGGCAGACAAAGCTTTGAAAGCAGCCGAAGAAAAAATTAAACAAAAGAAAAAGTAATGCTGCATACAATCATACAAGACAAAAAAAACAAATGGTTGCAGTCTGACGACTGCACCATTCGTGATTTGGTTAAATATATCCGTGACAAAGGACAACTTCGTGATACGCAAATTGAAGCGATTGAAACTTATCTGTTTTTGAAAATTGAGGGACAGAACAAACCGCTTTGGCAGTTATTTTCAGAGGACTTTTTCACCAACGGAACTGACCTTTCAAAATTGAACATCAACCAAACTGCAAGAGAATATTTAAGCGAACACAAAGACGCATTTGCACTTTATGACTTTGCGAGAACCAAAACCGACAAAGGAACTTTGCTTCCTGAATTGGAAAAACTGATTGTTGACAAGCCAACTGAAATAGATTACGATACCATCATTAAAAGCATTTTTTACAACGTAAGTTATGCCGACTATTTAATGAGTTTGCCAATGGGTGCAGGTAAAACTTTCCTGATGGCTGCTTTCATTTATTTGGACTTATATTTTGCTGACAACGAACCGAATAACAAGGCATTTGCTCATAATTTCCTGGTGCTTATTCCTTCGGGCTTAAAATCTTCTATCGTTCCGAGTTTAAAAACGATTGAGAATTACGACCCGTCCTGGGTTTTGCCCGAACCATCGGCAAGTAAACTTAAAAAGCTATTGAAGTTTGATGTTTTGGACGAACAGAAATCGGCTAAGAAAAGTAACAAAGCAAGAAACCCAAACGCACAAAAAGTAAATGCTTGTTTGCCTAATCCATTCGGGCAAGTATTTGTGGTAAATGCGGAAAAAGTGATTTTAGAAAGTTTCAAATTCAATGCTCAAACCGAGTTAGAATTGGACGAGGAAGAAAAAGATACCAGCAACGACCTTAAACGATTGTTCGGACAAATGCCGAATTTATCAATCCTGATAGACGAAGTTCACCACGCTGCGACTGATGATATAAAACTAAGACAAGCCGTAAACTATTGGCACAGCAAAGGAAACATCACAACCGTATTAGGTTTTTCAGGAACACCGTATTTGCAAAAACAGGAAACCCTGTAAATTCATTATACGCTTTTGCTTTTATAATTACATTTTCAAGCTCATCTTTGCCATTTTCTTCAACTTTTATATCAATACTAAGTTCTCTCAAACTGATAGTTTCTAAACCTAATCTTTTAAATATAACTGAATAAACTGCGATTTTACCAACATTAGTAGATGCAATTAAAATCTTTTTCATTTTTTGCTCCATTTCCGAAACGATTATATCATAAAAAAAACAAAAATAATGCTAAAAAATAGATTTTGAATACATTTTTTTATTTTACGCAAATTAACAACATAGCTTTACCGTTTAAAAAATTTTTTCTAGGAGATAATTATGAAGACTAAAAAAATTAATAACAAAAGAATAATCGACTGGAAAGCCTATAAAGCAGAATTGACAAACAGAACAGAGAGTATCTTTAACGAATGTCAAAGAGATCTGCATAATATGACTATGAAGGAAGGTCTTATCAAAAAAGACCTTCTCTGCCCTAAGTATAAAAAAATATGC
>SAAW01000064.1 GCA_009929275.1 Clostridia bacterium | reverse complement strand
AAAAGAACTATATGATATTTTGGGAACAAAGGAATATCGTTCTTCTCTTGCAAAACTATTTAAAAATAAACATTCCAATTTTAAAATTGCAATTGTGGTTGATATGTGGATTACGGGCTTTGATGTGCCTGAACTTGCTGTTATGTATATTGATAAACCGTTGCAAAAACATACTTTGATTCAAACCATTTCTCGCGTAAACCGCAAAGCAGAGGGCAAAGAACAAGGGCTTGTTGTTGACTATATTGGCATTCGTGAAGATATGCTTGCCGCTTTAAAAATTTATGGCTCACTAGGAAGTGGCGATGTTGTAAACGAACTTAGCATTGCATTATCCACCTTTCGCAATCATTTGCAATTGCTTTCCGAACTGATGCATGGGTTTGACCCAAGCAAGTTTTTCTTTGGACAACCATTAGAAAGGCTGCATTGTCTTAATAATGGAGCAGAGTTTGTTCAGATTAATAAAGAAACGGAAATTCGTTTTATGGGGCTTTCTCGCAGGCTAAAAGCAGCTTATGAAATTTGCTTGCCAAGCGGAGAACTTACAGAAAACGAAACAACAAAAGCACACTTCTTTTTGGCAATTCGTTCTATTATTTTTAAACAAACAAATGAGGGCGTGCCAGATGCAGAAACCATGAACCGAGTTGTTGAATCTATGGTGGAAAAGGCAATTCAATGTTCGGGCATTGAAAACATTATCGATGGCGAACCTACAAGCCCAAAGGACATTTTTGGAGATGAACTTTTTAAAGAGGCTCTTGGTGTAAAATTGCCTATTACAAAATTTAATGCACTTATTAAACTTTTGAAAAAAGCCATAAACGGATATGGTAAGAAAAACAAGATTAAGGCACTAGAGTTTGATGAAAGATTAAGAAAGGTTGTTGAGCGATACAACAATCGTGATTTGTTGTTTACAAGCGAGGTGGTTGCAGACTTTATTAACGATTTGAGTGATGAAATTATTTCAATTTTTTCTGATTTAGAAAAAGACAAAAACTCTTTTGAACAACTTGGTGTTTCGTTTGAAGAAAAAGTGTTTTATGACATTTTAATTAAAGTTCGTGACGAGCATGGATTTGACTATAGCGATGAAAAGTGCATTGTGCTTGCAAAAGAAATTAAAAAACTTGTGGATGACAAAGCGCAATATGCCGACTGGTCTACGCGAGATGACATCAAACATCAACTAAGAAAAGATTTAATACTACTACTTCGCGCAAACGGTTATCCACCAACTTGGAACAACGAAGTGTTTGATCAAGTTATGGAGCAAGCCCAAAACTTCAAAAAATGGGAAGAGTAAAAAATCTTAAAGGGAGAAATTAAATGAGCGGTTTATATTTAAATTATTGTTTTGTTGATTTATCAAAAAATGATGCAAACATATATAGTTGTGATTATACCAAAGATACAAATATTAGAGAGTTGAGAAATAAGCACCCTCAACATTACTTTTATCGTAATGGAAATAAATTATACTATTGGTCTGAAACTATTTCTTCTCCTATTGACTCCTTAAATTCGAAAGAAGAATTAATATCGCCATCATTAGAACCAGCAATTGTATCAAAAATGTTGGAACAAAAACTATTGTCATTATTTGACAGAAATATATATGATGTATATTTTAGAAAATACACCCATTCGTTTGTTGCAAGAAAAAAGCAGTCGACTTATACAGAGGAAGCATTAAGTCTTTTTGAATCCGCAGAAATTTCCACTTATTTTTTCAACGAAAATGAAAAAATATATTTTGGGTTTAATGTTAGTTTTAGATTGGAACATTCATTTGCTTGGAATAAAAATGAATTCAAAAAAAATAGTATCGATAATAACGGCCTGCGAGAAAATAAAAATGGGAAAGTATGTGCTAACAAGGTTGCAATTAAGCGTTACATTGAAACAAAAGGTATAGTTAATGAATATAACAAGCAAATAGAAAAATTAAACAGTAAACATGCTCAGTTTTTGTTCGTTGATAAAGTAATTAAATTTCTTTCAAATAATCTTACAAATAAAAATATATATAAAAGCATAGTGGTTGAG
>SAAW01000063.1 GCA_009929275.1 Clostridia bacterium | reverse complement strand
GGAAGATACGACACCCAAGAAGAGGCAGCCCAAATTTTGGAATCAATCAAACAACACGATTTCGAAATTGTATCCTTCGAGAAAAAACCTGGCAACGAACATCCTCCTAAACTGTTTGATCTTACCGCTCTTCAGGTAGAATGTAATAAGAAATTCAGTTTTTCGGCAGATGACACTTTGAAATTTATTCAGTCGCTTTACGAAAAAAAATTGGTTACTTACCCAAGGGTCGACACTACTTTTCTGCCCAACGACGTGTATCCAAAAGTGGAAGAAATTCTGAAAAATCTAACACCATACTCCAATTTCACTTCTGTCCTTTTGGGAAAACCAATCAGAAAAAGCAAAAAAGTGTTCGATGATAAAAAAATCACCGATCACCACGCTATCATTCCAACTGGAGTATCTCCATCTTCTAATCTTTCGCTATACGAAAAACAGGTTTTCGACACTATTGCAAGACGGTTTATTTCTGTTTTTTACCCCGATTGTAAGGTTTCCAATACCACCGTTATTGGCGAAGTGGAAGGCTACGAATTTAAAGCCACCGGGAAAGAGATTTTAGAAGAGGGTTGGCGAGTGCTTTATCCAAAAAAAGAGAGCGAAAAAGAAGAGAGTGAGAACAACGAAGAGCAAACCATGCCCACTTTTGTAAAAGGCGAAAGAGGTCCTCATGAACCCGATTTGCTCGAAAAACAAACGCAAGCTCCCAAAATGCACACCGAAGCCACTTTGCTTAGAGCCATGGAAACAGCAGGAAAACAAGTGGACGACGAAGAACTTCGTGACCTGATGAAAGAGAATGGAATAGGTCGCCCTTCCACTCGTGCAAATATTATTGAAACGCTCTTCAAAAGAAAATATGTCACCCGCGAAAAGAAAAATTTAGTCCCCACTCAAACCGGAATTCAACTGATTCATACCATTCAAAATGAACTGCTTAAATCTGTTGAACTCACTGGAATTTGGGAAAAGAAAATTCGTCAAATTGAAAAAGGAGAGTATGATACTTCTCTTTTCATAAGCGAAATGAAAGAGATGGTGCAGAATTTAGTGACCGAAGTAAAAAAAGAGAATGCACAGTACATAAACATTGAGCAAGATGCCGAAGAACCAAAAAAAACCGAAACGGAAAAACCTAAAAAGGAGAAAAAAACTGAGCAAAAACCATTAATCTGTCCAAAATGCCAGAAAGGGACTATGCTAAAAGGAAAAACTGCTTTTGGTTGTTCGGAATATAAAAATGCTTGTACTTTTAAGGTCGCATTTGAACAATTTGGGAAAAAACTAACAGACAATCAAATAGTTAATCTTATAGAAAAAAGACAAACACCCATCATCAAAGGATTTGTAATAGAGGGGCAAAAAGTAGATGGTAAACTTCAATTTAACCAAGAATTTGAAGTAGTCATAAAATAAATATGACATTTATGCTTTGTGTTGGCTGATTGGGATAGTATTGAACAAGTATTATTTTATTCTAAAAGTCTTTTTGCCATAGACATTTTATTGTATTTATAGAGCACACTCATGATTTGTTTTCGATTTTCTTTTTTGTAATAAAAAAACAATATTTGTTGCTCTTTTCTTTTTTGAATATCTCTTTGAATACTCATTTTTTCGTTTGTAAAAGGGTCAAACCCACAGTAGTACATGGCAGTAGAATATGTCATGGGAGTAGGTGTAAAGTCTTGAACTTGCTCGGGTTTGATGTGATTGTTTTTTAGCCAAACAGCCATTTCTAACATGTCATTAAAATCGCTACCTGGGTGATTGGATATTAAATATGGAATAAGTTGTAAATTGAGATTGTGAGTATGCGTAATTTGGCGAAATTCTGTTTGTAATTGTTCATAAAGTTCGATACTTGGTTTTCGCATTTTGTTTAAAATGTTTCTTTGCGTGTTTTCAGGAGCCACTTTTAAGCGACCAGAAACATGATTTATCAAAACCGTTTCTAAGTATTTTTGGTGCTGATATTCTTTGTTTTCAGATTTGGGTCGATTTAAGAACAGATCGTAACGAATGCCACTGCCGATGGTAATTTTCTTTATTCCATT
>SAAW01000062.1 GCA_009929275.1 Clostridia bacterium | reverse complement strand
TCCTCCAAGAGAATTTTTATTTTTGACGAAATTTATTTTCGGCGAAAATAAAAATCCCACGAGCAAAGCGAGTGCAAAATCGAACGCAGTGACAAAAAAGTGATCTGCAAGTCTTTGACTTCGCAGACACTTTTTGAAAAGGTATTAGGATTTTGTCCTAACAAGTTTTGACGTTTGTGTACACAAACCCGTTGCTTGCCTGGAATAAAAAACAAGTATTTCTAGCCTAGGATTTTTCAAAAAAATAAAAAAGAACCACCCTAACAGGTGGTGTTTTTTATTTTTTTATCAGACCTCACGAAAAATTTTTTGCAACTTTGTTAGAGATTCAATTTCTCTATTCGTCTTTGCTACACCCTCAAAAACCAAAGACCGTAACAAAGCAATATCATCTTCCGTTAAATAAAATTCATCCGCTAATTCTTTAATGGTTTTACTCATGTAATTTACTTAATAACTATTTCAATATTGTTATCTGTCGGCTTAATTCTCAGCTCATCATTATGATAACTCATCTGCACATAAGAAGTACTGTAATAACCATATAAACCCAAGTCCCTATAATTTGAATATCCTGCATCTTCCCACATGATGTCCACTCTCATGTAGATGTTATGATTAGAAACTGCAACAGGAATTTGCTCGTTAATAATCAATTTTCCATTTTTGACTACCTCAACATTTTTGGGCAAAACCAAAGTTCCATTATCGTTTCGATAATCTAAAGCAGCATTGTGACTAGCAAGTTGTTCACTAATTGGAATCCTATTACTCATTTTGACCATTCTCCTTTTTTGTTAAAATTTCACCAGTTTCAACATCCACCACAGGAACAGAACTCCCATACTTACGTTCTTGATAAACACCATCAAAGTATAGTCTAATCAGTCCAGTGTGAGACCTCAAAACCGAGTTAATAACTTTCATTGTCGGAAGCCCATACTCTGAACCTTTTGCAATTACAAAGTTTTTCAATTCCAAGATATTCGCTAGCCGATGATCTGCAATAATATTGCAGACCTCGTCTAGAATATCGTCTTTTTGTTCAGCATCTAACGTCACATAACGGTCAATATCAAAGTTATTGATATGCTTAATATCTGCTTTATCGTACTTGTGCTTTTTCTTCTTGATAGCGTCTTTAGACTCATGCGTTAGATACAAATACGTGTTTTCGATATTCAGAACTGTCTGAACCATAGAAACACTTTGCTCACCTAAAGCTCTTTTAATTCTAACTCGAACACTATCAGTAGTCACTGGATTTTTCGCCACATAAATCACATGATAATGTGCTTTTTTGTAGAGTTGTCCCTCAACATCACTCAAGTCCTTATCATGCAAAGGACTGATTGCCATCGGTACACCAATCAATTCTAATCTCAATTCCCAATCTTCTGGAATTGAATCGGGATAGAGTAGGAAAGTGAAGTATCTTGCTTTTTCTTTCGCCATATGTTATATTTAACCTAAATCAAAAACTTATTGCTGTGCGACCAACACAGCTTTTTTTGTGCCTTTCTTTATTTTTGCATTTTCAAATATTCTTCAAGTGCTAACACAATGATTGCAGACTTAGAAAAGCCTTTACTCTTAGCTAAATCAACTAACATTTGATGCTGTTCGTCAGTAAAACTTACTTGGACTCTTTTTTTATCTGTCGCCATATTATTCTCCTTTTTCGGACTTGTCGCAAGTGTACCACTTTCAATTCTTTTTGTCAACACTTTTCCATACTTTTTAAAAAACTCGCCAAAAAACTCGCCAAAATGTCGCCGAAAACTAGTCCACCTCAAACCCTTGTGGCTCTAAGGTTCAAGGCACTTTTTTTTTTAATTTGGCACTCGGCACTTAAAAGGGGGGTCGTAGTAGCCCCCCAGATTTTAGATTTTTCTGCCGAAAAATCCCCCTCAAGTTTTTCTCACGTGCCCATTTTTTTGACACGTGCTTTCCCACGCGATACAATCCGCTTACTTTATTCCATGGTCTCCTTGACGACAAGAAACCAGGGACGGTAGTTCTTGCTTTGTCGGTCGGTCGAACAAAGTTCTGACCGAACCGCCCT
>SAAW01000061.1 GCA_009929275.1 Clostridia bacterium | reverse complement strand
TAACATAAAGAAAAACACAGTAGACTATGCTTAGTTTTCTGTGTTTTTTTCTAATTTCATTTAGAGGTGAATTAATTGGTAGTTATTAGAGGTGCCCTTCATTTTGAAATACCGAAAAAGTCACAAATAAAAAGCCTTGTATAATCATAGCTATATAAAACCTATCTTTGCAATTCAAGAAACATTTTATTAATTCTTAAACTGATTTTGGTTGCTAGTAATTTCATCCTCATGTTCTTTTAGCCATGTTTTGACATTTTCTAAGATAAACAGGCTGCTTTTACCTAGATCCGTCAAGCTATAATAAACAGGAAATCCAGTTGATGATTCACCTTCCTTGCTGATAATTCCGTAAGCTAATAAATTATTTAGATTTTCATTTAAAACTTTTCTTGAAACAACTTTCATTTCTCTTTCGAGTTCAGCAAAGTGGCGCGTTTTTTCAGCTAAAAGGATTAGGATAAACGGCACCCATTTACCTAAAAGTGGCATAGCTAATTCTCTTAATCTTAAATCATCTGCTTTGTTCTGCACCTTGAAGTAACCTCTTTTTCTTCATAAAATTTATTTCTATAATTATATCACACATAAAAAACGGAGGACGACAATGAAAAATCACTTTTTTAAAACTTTTGAGTTCGAATTTGAGACGACGCGCCTGCTTTGGTATACGCCAAGTGGCGGTTCAGATTATGGCGAAGTTGCGACAACTGCAGAAAAAATTAAAGATGGCAATTATGAATCTTGGTACAAAGGATGGTCTGATTTTGCTAAAAAACTAGAGGAACGTTCGGATAATTTTAAATCACAAAGCAGCAAAGCAAATGGTTATTTACGCGCAAGCAGATATTATCAAGCCGCAGAGTTTTTCCTTTCAGCGAACGATTCACGGAAAATTGAAGCATATCAAAAATCGGTAAAACTATTTTATAAAAGTCTGGATTTACAAAAAGTTAAATATGTATCTGAAATGATAAACTATAAAAATGCAAAAATCAGAACTTTACTTTTTAGAACAGATATGGAATCAAAAGGTACTTTATTTATTTGTGGCGGTTTTGATGCACTTCTCGAAGAACTATATTTTACAAATGTCAAATCTGGGATGGAAAATGGGTATGATGTTGTGCTTTATGAAGGACCGGGGCAATCTGATGTGATTAGAAGATATAATCTACCTTTCGAAGAGAATTGGCATATAGTCGCAAGGCAAGTTGTTGATTTTTATAATGAAAAATATCAAATTTCTGGAGAAAAGATCGGAATTGGGCTATCATTAGGCGGCTTATTGGTTTCACGTGCGGCAAGCCTAGATCAAACTCTTTTTGATAAAATTGTGCTTTATAATTATTTTCCTTCGATGCTCGATTCGTTTAAAAAATCAATGCCGAAATTTCTTTATAAATACATAGAAGATGGATTCTCAAAACCGTTTGAGAAAATTTGCTCATTTTATATCTCGAAAAACAAATTTCTAAATTGGCAAATTGAACACGCAAAGTGGACCTTTGGCGAAAATTCACTAAACAATTTACTTAAAAAATGTAGTAAATTCAATGAAGGTATTTCGCTTGAAAAACTCAATACCGACACTTTGGTGTTGCTGGCAGAGAATGAAAATTATTATGATTTTCGGCTTGGTTTAAACTTTTATGAAAACATTCCTGCAATAAATAAAAAACTGATTTTATTTAATAAGACCAACTTTTCATCAGATTTACATTGTCAGAATGGTGCTACCCATGATTCAAATGATCAAATTTTTGAGTGGCTCGATTTATAGATTTTAAAAGTTATTGATATAAATTTCTTATAATACGCCTCTATCATTGCAAGTTCATTTGATGTAAGATGGGTATAGGTCATTTGTCTTCACTCCTTATAATTCTTTTGCGGGAACTATCTTGAGTGTAGCATAAATGACTTTTTTATTTGTCTAGCCGGTTCTGTTGCAAAGTTTTCCAAAAAATCTATTTTAGTGTAAAATTGAGAAAAAAGACAGAGAGGACAGAGGGTTCTGTTGCAAAGTTTTCCAAAAAATCTATTTTAGTGTAAAATTGAGAAAAAAGACAGAGAGGACAGAGTAATGAATCATTTTAAAGGCAAACAA
>SAAW01000026.1 GCA_009929275.1 Clostridia bacterium | reverse complement strand
ACTGAAATCGACTGGAAAAAATCAAAACTTAATACAATTTGGAGCTTAAAAACTCCATGTGCTGATGTGGCTTAGTGGTAAAGCACTGCCTTGGTAAGGCAGAGAGCGCGGGTTCGAGCCCCGCCATCAGCTCCATTCATAAAAAACCTTGAAATTGTCAGTAAAATAGGCACTTTCAAGGTTTTTTTATTTTTTTCATTTTTCAAAAAAAACTAAAAATTTTAGACAAGGATGCGTTCACCTGTGACCATTTTGTCCCCATTTTTTTAATTGAAATTTTCATAAAACCAATTAAGTTTTTGTTAAATATTTCCAAAAGTGAAAAAACTGATTTTTTATGCTTATTTCTATATCATTCTATATATTTGGGGACAATTGGGGACAGTAGAAAAATTAAAATAGCCAAGTATTAAACTTGGCTATTTTTTTACATTTCTTCATCTTGGTCTTTATATTTTTATTAATTTCTTTTCAGGCAAGGTTTAATATTCTTGGATTTTGCGTTTGGTATATTTTATAATTTTCAAAGCAATGTTAGCAGAAAATATTGCAAAATAAACTTATTTTATTTTACTTTGTATGTATTAAACTACAAATTAATTTAAAATTTTTGTGTTTTAATGCTTTATTTCCTCCAGATAGTGTGATATAATGCAATTATATGGAGGGAATTATGATTTTTACAATTCAGGACTTATTGCATCAGAATAAAAATTACTCTGATGTAAGAGGTAAAATTTCAAGAGATTTAAGAGATGGTAATATAGTTCAAATAAAAAGAGGTTTATACGAAAATGATAAAAACACGCCCGGGCATTATCTTGCAAGTTATATTTACGGTCCATCCTATTTGTCGTTTGATTATGCGTTATCAAAATATGGAATGATACCTGAAGCTGTTTATAAAACTTATACATCAGCAACTTTTAAGAAAAACAAAAAGAAAACATATTCAAATGTTTTTGGTGATTTTTTATATCGTGATGTTCCTGAGGGTGTATATATGTTTGGCGTTAAGGCAGTTGTTGAAAATGGTTATACCTATCATATTGCCACACCTGAAAAAGCACTATGTGATAAGCTATATACAATGAAACCTGTGAAAAACCTTGAAGAGTTAAGGAACTTAATTTTTAATGATTTAAGGATAGATGAAGGTCTGTTTAGAAAATTAGATTTTGAATTTATTACTGAAATAAGTGGTGGGTATAAATCAAATAATTTAAATCTATTAGATAAATTGGTAAAAGGTGGTAAGTTTTAATGACAATCATAAAGCAAATGTTGCAAAATTATGAAATAAATAATTTAGAAGATAAAATGAACGCACTTAAAGAAGTTGTGCAAGAGGTTGCATTGTCTGGATTAGCAAGAGCAGGTTTTTTTAAAGATGTTGCTTTTTATGGTGGAACTGCTCTTAGAATATTTTATGGGTTAGATAGGTTTTCGGAAGATTTAGATTTTTCGCTTATAACTCCTAACTTAGGTTTTGATATAAGCAGATATTTTTCATATATTGAAAATGAGGCAAATTCTTTAGGCCTTAACTTTAAAGCCGAAGAAAAAGTCAAGATAAAAGACTCGAATATTAAATCGGCGTTTTTAAAGGGTGGAACAAAAGAACATATAATTACTTTTTATGAAAGTGATATTGAGCTAAAAAATATTAATCCGAAAGAGGTTGTTAAAATAAAATTTGAAGTTGATATAAATCCGCCAGCATATGCAGAGTTTGAAAATAAGTTTAGATTGTTGCCTTACCCCTACCAAGTAAGACTATATGATATGCCATCATTGTTTGCTGGCAAAATTCATGCTGTGCTTTGCAGAGGCTGGAAAAACAGAGTAAAGGGCAGAGATTTATACGACTATGTGTTTTATATTTCGCAAAATGCGAAAGTAAATTTAAAGCATTTAAAAGCACGAATGGTGCAAACAGGTCACTTTGATATCGATGAAGAATTGACTATTGAAAAGTTAAAAGATTTGTTAGTTGAAAAATTTAACACTATTGACTACTCAAATGCCAAAGAAGATGTTTTGCCATTTATAAAAGACAAAATAAAACTTGACATTTGGAGTAAAGAGTTTTTTATAGATATAACAAAAAGTTTGAAAGAGAAGCAGTAGAGTTTTGTTAAAATTTGATAGAATAGAAATAGATAATGATAAAAACAAATTAAAGGATTTAAAGTTGAAAGATAAAGCAAAACCAAAGATTAAAAAACACGAATTAATTTTGATAATTATTAACACATTGGTATATGTGGTTTGGTTGTTTTTTAATAGCAAATGCATTCAATTATATACCTGGATGACCTTGCATTTAGTTATATCATTTAAAAAAAATAAAAATCATATCTTTTGATATGTTTTTTATTTAGTATTAAAAAATTTTACATCATTATAAGACATAAAATGTTTTTTGTTTTTATTTGCTTATTAATGATGGATCTTATATAATTAAGTAGAGTTATAAAGCTTTAAATCTTTTTATAAGGAGATAATCATGAGTCTATATCAAATAAGAGTGGAAGACATAAACAACAATATTGTAGAACTTGAAAAATATCGTGGAAAAGTATTGTTGATTGTTAACACTGCAACAAAATGTTTTTTCACACCGCAATATGAAGGATTGCAAGTTTTGCAAAATAAATTTCATGAAAAAGGATTTGAGGTTTTGGATTTTCCATGCAATCAATTTGCAAACGAAGCACCAGACACAATTGATGAAATAAATGAATTTTGTGTTAGCAAATTTGAAACAACTTTTCCAAGATTTCAAAAAATTGAAGTTAATGGAGAAGATGAGTTTATTTTGTATACTTACTTAAAAAGGCATCAAAAAGGTTTTTTAGGCAAAAAAATCAAATGGAATTTTACAAAGTTTTTGGTTGATCAAAAAGGTAAGGTAGTTAAACGTTATTCTCCACATGTAAAGCCAAGTAAAATTGCAAAAGATATTGAAAAATTATTAAAAGAAAATAATTAAGGGAGACAAGAAAAAAATGTTTTTAGCATACAAAGAATTAAAATACTCCAAAACAAAATTTGCTTTGATAATTGCTGTTATTGTACTTATAAGTTACTTGGTTTTCTTTTTAACTTCTCTTGCATACGGTCTTGCATCTTCTTACACTAATGCAATTGAAAAGTGGAATGCAAATGCAGTTATCTTAACTCTTGACTCAAATGACAACATGATGATGTCTTACATGACGGAAGCAGATTATAACTCAGTTGAAACAACAGGAAGTAAATCAAAATTGGGTTTGTTTCCAGCTGTTGTAAGCAACCCAGCAGAAACTGTTGAAGATACAAGAGTTGAAGTTTACTTTTTTGGAATTGAAAATGACAGTTTTATAAAACCATCAGAACACAAAGATATCGCATTGACAGGAAATCAAGTTATTGTGGATGAAGAATTAAAAAAAGATGGTTATAAAAAAGGCGATATTTTAGAAGCAAAAGGAATCAATGGAACAAGCCAATATGAGATTGTTGAATTTTCTTCAAAAACAACATATCAAACAGCGCCAGTTGTATATATGAGTTTGGAAGCTTGGCAAGAATACAGATACGGTTCATTTAACACACCAAATTTATTTAGCGGCGTTATTGTTAGGGGTGAGGTTGATGCAATTTCAAACAACTTGCTAAGTTATACAATACAAGATTATATTGCAACATTGCCAGGATATACAGCACAAGTTTTAACATTTTCAGTTATGATTGTGTTCTTGATTATCATTTCTGCTTTTGTTTTGGGAATTTTCATATATGTTTTGACAATTCAAAAAACAAGCATGTTTGGTGTTATGAAAGCACAAGGAATTTCAAACGGATACATAGGTGGTTCAGTTATTGTTCAAACATTTTTGCTCACTGCATTTGGATTGGTTTTAGGTTTATCCTTAACAGCCTTAACAGGAATTTTCTTGGGTAGTGTAATTCCTTTTGCTGTAAACGTAATGTTTTACGTAATCATCACTGCTGCATTTTTCTTATTTGCACTTTTTGGAGGACTATTTTCTGTGAGTGCTGTTTTGAAAATCGATCCATTAAAGGCAATAGGGGGTTAATATGAAAGCATTAATTGAAATGACAAATGTAACAAAAGATTTTATTCAAGGTGATAATATAATCAGAGCGCTTAAAGAAACAAATTTTATCGCATATGAAGGTGAACTTATTGGAATTGTTGGTCCATCAGGCTCAGGAAAATCAACTTTTTTAACAATTTTGGGCGGTTTGCAAAAACCGACAACAGGAAAAGTGCTTTTGAATGGAAAGCCTTTCAGCGAACTTGATGTAAAACAAAAATCAAAAATTCGTTTAGATAACATTGGTTTTATTTTGCAAGCTTCAAACTTAATTCCGTTTTTGACAATCAAAGAGCAAATGATTTTATACAACAAAATAAGAAAAACAAAAATAAATCAAACTTGGATGGATGAATTATTTGCAAAACTTGATGTTGAAAAACTTAAAAATAAATACCCAAACCAACTTTCAGGTGGAGAAAGACAACGTTCTGCAATTGCAAAAGCATTGTATCATCAACCATCTGTAATTTTTGCAGATGAACCAACTGCCAGCTTGGATACAAAAAAAGCATTTGAAGTTGTCAAACTTCTTGCAAAAGAAACCAAGGAACAAAAGAAGGCAACAATCATGGTTACACACGATGAAAGAATGCTTGAATATTGTGACAAGGTTTATGAAATTGTTGACGGTGTTTTAAGTTTAAGAGCTTAAAGTTAAATTTAGATTTAAAGTCAAATTTACCAAAAAAATATAATTTAAAATATAATAAAAAAAGTCACTTTAAAAGTGGCTTTTTTTATACAAACAAAACGTTTTTTATGCAAACAAAAAACTTATAAAAAAATATGATATTTTATTTACTTATTATTTTTCTTTAAAGAAATCAATTTTTTAATGTTTTTTATATGAAATTCAATGTTTTTTTAATATTTTTTTTAATTTTTTACTATTTTAAAACTTTTCTTGCTTAAAATTTTGTTGTTTAATTAGATATTCTTTCATATCAAATTTTTTTGTCAATCCGCTTTGGCTCATATATCTAACAAGCCCAAAAATTGGTTTTTGAAACCATGCGCGATCGTGTTTTCCAAAGCACCAAGCAATGCCAGCAAAGCCATTTGCATCTCTGCCATCAAGCGAATATTTGTTGTTTAGATATAATGCAATTTTGTAAGCTTGCTCAGGAGTTGCGGACCATTCAATGATTTTTTTGCACCAATACATTCTCATATAGCTGTTCATTTTCCCAGTATTTATCATTTCTTTTTGAGCAGCGTTCCAATATATATCATGAGTTTGTGAATTTTCAAATTGCTCTTGAGTGTAAACAATTTTTCTTTCGTCGATTAAGTGTTCTTGCAAAGTTTTTTTCGCCCAACTTGGCAAACATTGATAATTGTCATAAAAAGCATTGTAATAAACAAAATTTATTGAAAGTTCACGCCTTACAAAAAGTTGCTCTAAGAAACTTTCTGTGTTTAAGTTTTTAATGTTGTTAACTTTCAAATAAATTTCAAGAGGTGATATATGCCCATAATGTAAATAAGGGCTTAAATCTGAACAAAAGTTTTTTGCAGGATTAGAACCGTCTTTATTGTAATGTTGCAACTTTTCATTAAAAAATTGTTTTAAAATGATTTGTGCTTGCTTTTCTCCGCCTTTAAAAAATGGTGATGGTTTAACTGTTTTATCTATATTTAATTTATTTAAACAATTTTCCAAATCTTCAATTTCGAATGCTTCATTATTTATTTCAAGTATAGTTTTTTGATTGATATCTATCTTATATTGTTCTTCTTTAACATCCAAAAGATAATCATCAAGCAATTTATTCAATTTCAAACGCAATGTTCTTGCCGAATATTCCTCTTTTTTGCTTGCAATTTCAACTGGAACAATCGCATTGCTTTCAACCTCAATCAATCCAACATTCAATGTATTTGCCAGCAAAATTTTCCACTCTCTTTCAACTTTCAAATATCCTTTATCTGTAAAAACCAAGCAAGCTTTTGAAAATAAGTCATTTAATTGATGTGCAGGTTTTTTGAAAACAAAAAAAGGAATGTTTCTTTTTTTAAGTGATTTTTTAACATCAATTAAACCCTCAATTAAAAAAGCAAATGACCGCAAATTTGCTTCTGGAAAGTTTTCTTGCAAGCAAAAAACAACAATAATAGGTTTTTCAATTTGATTTGCCTTTGCAATTGCACACTCCAAAGCATGGTTAAATTTTGTCCTGACACTTGCTTGCATATAGTAAACAATATATTCATTGTTTAAATTTACTTCTTTATTGTTAAGGTCTTTTATACGTGTCATAAAACTTGTATGCAAAAAGTTGTTTTTCATTTTTTTCCTTAAATGTTTATTCATATTAAAAAGTTATTAAATCTTTTAATTGAATTATAAACTTTTATGTTTTTTGAAGCAAACAATTTTTTGTGTGTTATTTGGAAAAATAAACGCCTTGTGATATTCTATCTATATAACTCATAATAAAACAAAAAATTACATAATTAAAGGAAAATGAACAAATGAAAGTTGATGTTTTGATTGTTGGTGGTGGAATTGCAGGATTGACAAGTGCTGCATACTTAACAAAAAATGGTTATGACGTTTTGCTTTGCGAAAAACAACCAAAAGTTGGTGGTTTGATTGGTTCATATGAAAAAAATGGGTTTACTTTCGACCAAGGTATTCGTGCTTTTGAAAATTCTGGAATTTTATTTCCAATGCTAAAAAGTTTTGATATTTCCTTTAATTTAATGCCAAATCCAGTAAAAATTGGTTTAAAAGATGATTTTGTTAATGTTAGTGACGACAATTTTTTGAAAAACTATCAAAATTTACTTATAAAATATTTTCCAAGTGAAGAACAAAACATAAACAACATAATAAACAAAATTGAACTTGTAATGAAACATTTTGAAATTTTGTATGAGATCGACAATCCAATTTTGCTTGAAGGGAAAATTAAATCAGATTATTTATTTAAAACGTTATTACCTTGGCTTTTTAAATATACAAAGAGCATGAAAAAGTCAAAAGAGTTTTATGTTCCTGTTGATGAATACTTGCGTAAGTTTACTGAAAATCAAGAGTTGATTGATATTATAATTCAACATTTTTTTGAAAAAACCCCAGCTTTTTTTGCTCTCAGTTATTTTGGTTTTTATCGTGAATACAAATATCCAGCAGGCGGAACAAAAGCATTGATTGATGAAATGTCTGCCTATCTTGAAAAAAAAAGTGCGAAAGTTTTTACTGACACAAAAATTGAAAAAGTCGATTTAAAAAATAAAACTGCAACAACTCTTCAAGGTCAAACAATATTTTTCAAAAAAATAATTTGGGCAGCAAATCAAAAAACACTTTATGACAACATTGTGGAATTGCCAAACAAAAAAAGCAAAGAAAAAAAACTGTTGCTTTCAAAAAGTCGAGGAAGCGAGTCTGTTTTTTCAGTTAACCTTGGAGTAAAACTTGAAGGGGCATACTTTAAAGAAAAAATTGGACCTCATTGTTTTTATACAGCTTTCACAAAAGGAATTTCGCATTTGGGAAAATGGCAAGATTCTTCCAATTTGGATGAGTGGCTTAAAGACTTTTTAAAATATACTACATATGAAATTTCTTGCCCTTCTTTAAGAGATTCAAGCATGGCTCCAAAAAAGCATACAAACTTGATTGTAAGCACACTTTTTGATTATGATTTGGTTTTGCATTACAAAAACAAACAAAACTTAAACAAACTTGAAAATATTGTGAAAAACGAAGTGTTAAATTTACTTTCAAAAACAATTTTGCCAGAAATTAAAAATAATATTGTTTTTGAAAGTTGCTCCTCTCCTTTAACAATTGAAAAATTTACGGGAAACTTAGATGGTTCTTTGACAGGTTGGTCTTATAAAAACAAAATTGTTCCGTCTACAACAAATTTCAAAAAAATCACAAAATCAATACGAACAGAATTACCAAATGTTTATCAAGCAGGTCAATGGACTTTCAGCCCAGCAGGAATGCCCACCTCAATTTTAACTGGAAAACTTGCAGCTGATAAAATTATGAAAAAGGTTAGGAAAAACAAATGATTGCTTTATTTTTTCAAATTTCTATGATATTGATTGGTTTGGGTGCTTCTTTTTATCTGTTTTATAAAAAGCCTTATTTAAGTTTAGACAGCACTCAGGCACAAAAAAAGCTTTCAGTAATAATTCCTTGCAGAAATGAAGAAGAGAACATAAAACTGCTTTTAAATGATTTGATGAAACAAACAGTAAAGCCACATCAAATCATTGTTGTTGATGACGCATCTTCCGATAACACTTATAATGTTGCGAAGTCTTTTTTGGTTGATGTAATCAAAGTTAAGAACAAAAACCCTGAATATTTGGGAAAGTCTTGGGCTGTTGAAACGGGCAGCAAGCATGCAACTGGTGATGTTTTACTTTTCCTGGATGCAGACGTTAGGCTTGGGAAAAATGCAATTAAAACATTGCTTTGTTTAAAAGAGTTGAAAGAAAACAAGGTTGTTACCGTTCAGCCTTATCATCAAACAAAAAAATTTTATGAGCAATTTTCTTTGCCATTTAATTTAATTCAAATTGCTGCAAACAAAGTTTGCACGCCTTTTGGAAAGCCTTTCGGGCTTTATGGACCTTTAATTATTATAAACGTCGAAACTTACAAAAATATTGAGGGACATTATCATGTTAGGCAAAGTATTATTGAGGATGTTAGCTTAGGAATTTATTTAAGAGATAAAGGTTATGATTTTAATGCTTATCTTGGAAAACCAGAAATAAGTTTTAGGATGTATTCAAACGGCTTTAAAAGTTTGTTTCAAGGTTGGACAAAAAACATTTATTTTGGCGCTTCAAAAACATCAATTTCAATTTTTGCTTTAACATTTTTTTTCATAGCTTCAATTTTGGGTTCTTTTACTGGTCTTTTATCATCAATAATAGACCAAAATTGGTTTAATTTTGCAATTTTTTCAAGTTTTTATTTGATTTGGGTGTTAAGGTTATATTTTATAAGCAAACCAATTGGAAAATTTAAGAAATTAAGTTTTGTTTTGTATCCAGTTTTATTCACAATGTTTATTTATATATTTTTTGTTTCATTAACAAAAAAAGTTTTGGGTCTTCCAATGAAATGGAAAGATAGGTTAATTAAATAAGGGGGAATTTATGAGATTTATTTTTTTACCAGAGGGTTTAACAGTTCTTTTGTTTTTTATCATTTGGCCAGCAATTCAAGTTGGTAGTGCAATATTTTGTTTAAAAATGCCAGACAGGTTTTTTAACAGCAACAAAGGCATTTACTCATCAAAAAAATTTGAGCAAAATGGAAAGTTTTATGAAAAAAATTTTAAAGTAAAAAAATGGAAGCATTTGCTTCCTGATGGCGGTACATTATACAAAAAGAAAGGTTATGCAAAGAAAAAACTTACAGATTTTTCTGACGAAAACTTAAATAAGTTTTTGGTTGAATCTTGCAGAGCAGAACTCACTCATTGGCTGCCAATTTTTTTTAGCTGGATTTTCTTTTTTATAACAACTCCTTTTATTGTTCTTTTGATGTTTGTTTACAGTTTGATTGTAAATATGCCTTGCATTCTTGTTCAAAGATATAACAGGCCAAGGATTGAAAAACTGATTAAGCAAAAATATGGGAGATAAAAAAAAACAATTTTTTATATTTTTTTCAATTCAAATAAATCTTTTTTTAAATTTTTTCAAATTTAAGAGAAATAAAAAAACACTTACTCGAGTTTATTTGATGATAATTGGGCAGAAAATCACAATATTATTGTTTGATAAATGATAAAATTGTACAAACAAATAATAAACTAGAAAAACGCAGCAAACCACAGAAAAAGGCAGTAAAAAAGTCGTGTTTTTCATATTACTGCTGTAAAAGGACGCACGATTTTTGAAAGTGCGTAAGACCGTTTGAAAAAGTATGGCGTGAAAGTGGCTGGAAATGAAGAGTTTTGCAGGTGAGTGCAGAACTCTTTTGTTTTGTAATCATATTTGGTAAGGAGTTGCGAGCCGAAAAAACGCACAATCAAATTTAATAAAATTAGGGAGAAATCCCTTATGCTGATGTAGCTCAGTTGGTAGAGCACTACCTTGGTAAGGAGAAAATGACGACTGAAATCGACTGAAAAAAATCAAAACTTAATACAGTTTGGAGCCTAAAAACTCCATGTGCTGATGTGGCTTAGTGGTAAAGCACTGCCTTGGTAAGGACAATTAGGGCAAAACAATCCAAACTCAAAATTGAATAAAAAATTGGCAGAAATGCCATTATGCTGATGTGGCGTAGGGGTAGCGCAATGCCTTGGTAAGGCATAGGTCATGGGTTCAAATCCCGTCATCAGCTCCAAAATAAAACTCGTAAAGTCCTTTAATCTAGGCACTTCTACGAGTTTTTCTTTTTTGCCAAAAATTACTCAAAAATTATTGCCAGTAATTTTTAAACATATTGCCAGTAAAATTTAATCATAAAAAAAGCCCGAAAGTTCATCACAAACTCTCGGGTTTTTAATTCTTTATTCTTTCCAAAAACCGTTCTAAATCTTTCCAAAACTGCCCAGAACGGACTGATTGCCAGTAATTGCCAGTAATATTTTTTACTATTAATCAATGTTAATTTCTTCTTCTTGTAAATCATTGTCTTCAATATTTGTTTCAGATAATGTAAAAAATTCATAACCAAGAATTGCAAGTATCATTTTATAAATTTGTTTATTATTTATACAAATTTTTAGCCCAAATTTTCAATTGCAATCAAACTGCAACTAGTATTTAAACAAAACTGCTGTAAACTGCAACCAAATTCTCGTAAACAGATTGCTTTTAACCAAATCCCAAACATTTCTCAAAAACCTGCCTAAACCTTTCCAATTCTTTAAAACGAAGTGGCGCTAGCATACATCTGCAACCCATTTACAAATCAACTCTCGCTCACTTTTTAAACAATATTACAAGTTAACATTTTGTTTTTGATTAATGAGACTGTAATTATATTAAGCAGCCTTCAAATGATTTTTTATGTTTAATTGGTTGTAGAGACGCACGGC
>SAAW01000060.1 GCA_009929275.1 Clostridia bacterium | reverse complement strand
GAAATAAATTTTTACCGAAGAAGGCCGACCCAGCTAAAAGCCAGCGCACCTCAAAATCGCGCCAGCTCGCAAAATCTCGGCCCCGCCAGTAAAAAGACAGAAGCCGCCTTCGGGCAATTTTTTTCGAGATAAAAAATTTCACGAGCAAATGCTCGGGAAGTGAAATAACGCGGACATCCATAAAAGTTTTGATATAAAGAGGCGGCTAAGCTTTTTTATAGCTTTTGTGGAGGAGACATATGCTGTGGAATAACTAAAATAAGTTTGAAATCAGCAGTAAAAAAATCGAACATGTTCAAAGAAAGCCAAAAACCTAATAACACAGTAAAAAAGGAAAACTTGACTTAGCGATATGTTTTTGTCACACTTTGAAAGAGTGCGAATAACATGATAGACATATGAACACAAATGGTCCAAAAATAGAGATAGATCTTGGAGCGATCAAAGAAAATTATCTGTCCATAAAAAAAATCTTAAACAAAGGAGCTATCGCTGCTTCTGTTGTGAAAGCTGACGCGTATGGACTAGGAGCAAAAAAAGTTTCTTGCTGTTTGTATGAAGCAGGGTGCCGTGACTTTTGGGTGGCATATATAAATGAGGCAGTTGATATAAGAAAAGTTCTTCCAATCGATGCGAATATATATGTTTTGCAGGGATTTGAAAAATCTTACATAGATCTCATAAAAACACACAAAATAATTCATGTTATAAATTCAATTGAAGAGTTGCAAGCTGCAAAAAATAATGATATCACAATGGTTCTTCATATTGACACAGGCCTTTCAAGACTTGGAATCAGAGATTCTGACATTGGCCAAATGCTTGAAATTATTAAGTATGAAAAAATAGATCACATAATGTCACATTTTTCCAGCGCAGATGAAGAAAATAATCCAATAACATTAGGTCAAAAAAATAAATTTGATTTCATCTTATCAAAGATTAAACAAAACAGAGCTGGAATTTCTGCAACAGCAGGAACATTGCTAGGACCTGATTTCCATTATGATATTGTGAGACTCGGAGCTTTTCTGTATGGCATAAAAACTAATGAAACTTTTCAAACTCAACCGAAAAATGTTCTGCGATTGAAAACGAGAATCATTCAGAAGTATGAGATTGAGGAAAAATCGGCGGTTGGTTATGGAGCAACTTTCATCACCTCCAGAAAAACGAAGATAGCAGTTTTATCAATAGGATACGCTGATGGAATAAAAAGAAGCTTATCAAATCGAGGAACTGTTCTATTTTATGATGCTGATAAAAACTCTTATCAAGCAAATATAATAGGGAATATTTCGATGGATCTTCTGACTTGCGATGTTACTGACGTTCCAGATTGCCTAACAAATGTAAATGACATGGCATATCTCCTGGATGAAAATTACTCAATCAATGATATGGCAAAAGATGCAGGGACAATACCTTATGAGGTGCTAACCAGCATAAATTTTAAATCTGAAAGATATAATGTGGAATATATCTAAAATTAAGATTTTTGATGGCAAACTAATTTTGTTGATTGTGATTTGAAGAGCATGTATTATAATTGCTATATGAATGATTTAATTCCTGTGAAATATAATATATGAATTTAATTTACATATGTCTTATTGGATATCTTGTTGGATCAATACCTTTTGGATTTTTGTTGACAAAATATTATGGAGGTATAGATCTGAGAGAGTTTGGATCGTCTAGCACAGGAACTACTAATGTTCTAAGAACTGGCAACAAAAAATTGGCAATGCTAACATTGGCTCTTGATGTTTTAAAAGGATTTGTTTTTGCAATTGTCTTGCTTTTGCTTTGCGATAAAACAACGGTGTATTTTGCAACTTTTTGCTGTATTCTTGGTCACATTTATCCTGTGTGGCTAAAGTTTAAGGGAGGAAAAGGTGCCGCAACAGCAGCCGGCATATTCCTAGCAATGTCTCCAATTGTTGCTGTTGTTTGCGCAATCATCTGGGCAGTTGTTGCAAAACTGACAAAAACTTCATCAATTGCATCACTATCGTTTTGCTTTGCATTTGCAGCCATAGTATTTTTTGAGTTTTTATTTGGCAATACATCTTTGTATTTAGCGATTTATTCAGCTTTTGTTCTAATTCTCTTGCTATACACGCATATTGACAATATAAAAAGATTAATTAAGAGAGAAGAAAATAAAGT
>SAAW01000007.1 GCA_009929275.1 Clostridia bacterium | reverse complement strand
CTATTATATTTCTTTAATAAAACATATTTTTGTGTGCAAAGTTATTCTTTTTATGATATAAATAAATTAATAATATAAAAAGGAGAAAAAAATGTTTAAAAAAATTTGTAGATGGGGTGCTATTGTTTTGCCTTTGGGGTTGATTATTCCTCTGTTTGCGACAACTTGGGAACTTTTTGTTGCAAATTCCGAAAGTGCAACTCCCACTTGGAATCTTTTTGACCCATTTAATAATGCTCTCTTTTCAACAACGCTTTGGGCAGATGTTTTTAGCAGTGTTTGGATGACTTTATTTATGATTGTCGCAGTTTTAGGATTGGTTGTCGGGCTTGCAATGAGCGTGATGTTCCTTTTGGATAACCTCAACAAAACAAAACTTCAAAAATATGAGAGAATCGCATCTTTTGTTCTTTTGGGACTCACTGTTTTTGGAATTGCCTTTTCAGCACTCGCAACTATTGTCAATGTTGTTAGTGTTGACAACGAAGTAGTTCAGGCAATTAATGGAGCAACCGGAGTCTATGTCTTTACGATTTTTGGACTCTTGGCTTCAATCGCTGGCATCATCGGCTCCTGCTCAAAAAACACAAAAAAATTTGAATCAAAAACAAAATGAAAAAATTTATAATCTATTATAAAACTTAATTATTGATTATAAGGAGTCTAAATTATTAAAATTTTTATTTTCCCTACGGAAACACAAGTAAAATATTTAAGTTCTAAAAATGAGAAATTTTATGTTTTTTCAAAGGAAAAGATATATAATATAAAAAATATTGAAAATGTTTCAATTGATAAACTTCAAAATTGCAAGCTAATTCCATGTAGTGAAGAGGCTATTTATTTTGTTTCAGGTTTAAAAGACGCTAATATTCAATTGCCATTTAAAAACAATTATTTTTCTCACTTAACAAAATTGGGCGCTAGCATAGACTTAGATAATTATGATATAACTCATATTCAAAAAAGCGATAAAGCACCAAGTTTGTTTCCTTTTATTGCAAAGCCTAATTTTGGTTTTGGTAGTATTAATGTTAAAAAAATATTAAATAATAAAGAATTGAATAATTATAAAAATAATTTTAATAGCATTATTAAAAACAGCGAAGTTAAGAAGTTGCAAGATATATATTTCCAAGGATTTAAAAATAAAATTATTTATGAAAAAGATGAATCCAATAGTGATTTTTATAGTGTACCCTTTATTTTCGACAAAATTCATAATCGGGTTATTATTTTCCCAATTTTAGGTTTGAAAAAATTTGAAAATACCGAATTTACTGATTTCTATTGGTCTTCATTCTTATTTTATCCAAATAACATAGAAGAAAGTCTGCAAGAAAAAATAAGATCTTTATTACATAAGGTTGCAACAACATATTGTAATACTTCAATGGTTTGCATGGCTGAAGTTATTTACAATAGAGAAGAAGATATGTTAAAATTGGTGGAATTTTCGCCAAGAACTCTTGGCGGAAAAATGTCACAAGTCATTTACATGTCTACTGGTATAAATTTAGAGACTTTATTTGTAGATGTTATGTTAGATCTTAAAATTGAAATTAATACATATAATTCAGTTCCAGTTTTACTAATTCTTTCTTTTGAAAATAATATTAAAAGTGATCTGAAATTTACAACTTTTTCAAGTGTTTTTGATAAAAATCTCTATTATTATTTATATTATCTAAATAATGATAGGTAGATTATTAAAAACATTATCATTTTAAAAATTTTAATTAATTCAAAAAAATATAAAAAATAATTGACATATTAATAATTGCGAGATAATATTAAGTGTAATATATGTAAATATTAGTTGAAGACAAGTAAGTATGTTCGATTCGTTTAGAGAAGAGTCGGTTGGTGAAAGACTTAAGATAGGATATATCTGAAACCACTTCAATGATGATATGTTTTCATATTTAATGAGGAAATGTTTAAACATTTTAAAAAAAGGTGGAACCACGATTAGATTATGATCGTCCTTTGCTAAATTTTAAAGCAAAGGATTTTTTTTGTTTTAATTTAGGGTATAATTTTAAAAAGGAGTTTATTATGAAAGAAAATGAAAAAGAACAAGAAATTCAAATGTGTAGGCATTCACTTTCACATGTGCTAGCAAAAGCTGTAAAAAATCTGTTTGGAAAGGAAAATGTTAAAATTGCTATTGGACCAGCAATTGACAATGGCTTTTATTATGATTTTGATATGGAAAGCATTACTCAAGAAAAATTTGCTGATATTGAAAAAGAAATGAAGGCAATAATTAATAAAAATGAGTATTTTAAAAGAGTTGAAATCTCAAAAAAAGAAGCTTTAAAAATTTTTAAAGACGAGCCTTACAAGGTTGAACTTATTAATAATTTGCCAGAGGAAGAAATATTAACTTGTTATTATTTGGGAGATGACTATGTTGACCTCTGCTGTGGACCTCATGTTGAAAATACATCAAAACTTCAAGGCTATGCTTATAAAATAAATCGTATAAGCGGTGCATATTGGAGAAATAATGAAAATAATAAAATGCTACAACGTATTTATGTTTATGCTTTTCCAGATAAAAAACAATTAAATGAATATATTATAAAAATTGAAGAAGCATTAAAAAGAGATCATAACAAATTGGGTAGAGAGTTGGAATATTTTACAACTGTTGATTACATCGGTCAAGGGTTGCCTATTATCTTGCCAAAAGGTTCTAAAACAATTCAAATTTTACAGAGATTTGTTGAAGATGAAGAAGAAAAAAGAGGATATTTATTAACTAAAACTCCTTTTATGAGTAAGAATGATTTGTTTAAAATATCTGGACACTGGGATCACTACAAAGATTCAATGTTTGTTTTAGGAGATGAAAATAAAGACAAAGAAGTGTTTTGTTTAAGACCGATGACTTGTCCATTTCAATATCAAGTATATCTTAACAAACCTCGATCATACAAGGATTTACCAATGAGACTTGGTGAAACTTCAACATTATTTAGAAACGAGGCAAGTGGCGAATGTCATGGTTTAATTAGGCTGCGTCAATTTACAATTTCTGAAGGACATTTAATGGTTAGACCAGATCAATTAGAAAGTGAGTTTAAAGGTTGCTTGAATTTGGGCACTTTTATACTTAAAACATTAGGATTGTATGAAGATGTTTCTTTTAGATTTTCTAAATGGGATGAAAATAACAGAAAAAAATATATAGGTTCAAAAGAACAGTGGGAAAAAGTTCAAAATGAAATGAGAAAAATTTTGATCGATTTAGATGTTGACTTTTATGAAGCAGATGGCGAAGCTGCTTTTTATGGACCAAAACTTGACATTCAAATCAAAAATGTGTTTGGAAAAGAAGATACAATTATAACTATTCAAATAGATTTTCAAATAGCAGAAAGATTCAATATGGTTTACATTGATAGTGATGGTTCAAAAAAGTATCCATATATTATTCATAGAACATCACTTGGTTGCTATGAAAGAACATTAGCATATTTAATTGAAAAATATGCAGGGGCATTGCCACTTTGGATATCCGCAGAACAAGTTAGAGTTATGAATATTTCTGACAATAGTCTAGATTATGCAAATAGCATTTATGATGAATTAAGTAAAGAAGGCATAAGGGCAAAACTAGATGCTCGCAACGAAAAAATCGGATATAAGATTAGAGAAAGCCTTTCACAAAAAGTGCCATATATTATAATAGTTGGAGAGGGAGAAAAAGACCAAAATACAATTTCTATTCGTGGTAGAAACAACGAAAATTTGTCAAACGTTAAATTAGAGGACTTTATTGTTAGACTTAAAGAAGAAGTAAGTTCTCATAAAAATTAACAATAATAAAAATTTTTATAAAATATTATTATTGTAATAAATAATATAATTTTTATTTAAAAAAAATTAAAAAGATATTGATAGATTTATTATTATGTTTTTAATAACATTTGAAAATCTAATTACTTTTATGGCATAATATATCTTAAGCAATGGGAGGATTGAGATATGCCTATTTTTACAATACCTGCTGATTTTAAAATAGAATCTATAAAAAAAATTTTAGTACTAAATAAGAACTGTAAGTATAAGGTTAAAGAGAGTTATGGTTCGCTTAGAAATAGCGAGATCGGTTCAGGAAGAAAATATTTTGAATTGCCAGATGTTTCGTATGATGATTTAAAAACGTATGTTCAAGAATGCAATAAAAACGATATAGATTTTAATTATACGTTGAATTTGTCCTGCTATGATAATAATGAATTTACTGAACATGGGAAAGAAAAACTTTTAAGTTATATTAAAAAATTAGTAGATTGTGGAATAAGACATTTTACAATTGCAATGCCATCTTTAATAGAATTGCTAATGAATCATTTCCCGGAAGTAAAGGTAACTTTATCTGTTATTACAGGAATAGATTCATTGTCAAAAATAGAAAGGTTTGTAAAATTTAAAAATATTAAAAATATTTATTTGCATGAAAAAATATATCGAAATTTATTTTTGGTGAAAAAAATAACGGATATAGCACATAAAAACGATGTTAAAGTAGGAGTTATAGTAAATTCATTTTGCTTATCAGATTGTCCATTTAGAAATTATCATTATAATTTTGGAGCGCATGCAACTAATGGAAGTTCTTATATCATTCCAGAATATTATGGGTCTTTGTGTGCATTAATGAAAATCGCAGATAAAAGAAATGTTTTGAACGCTCCTTGGATTAGGCCAAATGATTTAGAAAAATATGTAAAATGTGGAGTAGATAGATTTAAAATTTCTGGAAGAGAAATGCATACTAATGGTGCAGATATACCAAAAGTTGTTGAGATTTATAATCGTGGCGAATTCAGCGAGAACCTTGCAGAATTATTTATGTGTTTTACTAAATGTCCATATTCAGAAATATTTAATATTAAAAATGATGAGAATTTAAATAATTATCTTGAAGATGTTTTTGCTGGAAGAAATAAGTGTAATTTATTTGGATGTACAAATTGTATGAAATGTAAAAATGCTTTGAGCTCTATAGAAATTAATGAAGTAAATAAAGAAAAGTGGAGCAAAATTTTCAATGATAGAATTACAAAATTTAAAGAATAAAATTCTTAAACCACTTATAACTCCTTTAATTAAGGTATATGATAAAAAAAATAACAACATACTTTATATTAAAGATGAAACGGTGCAATATACTGGCGCTTTTAAATATAGGGGAGTTTATAACAAAATAATTAATACCGACTTAAATAAATTTGATGGAGTGATAACTGCCTCTACTGGGAATCACGGACAAGCCGTGGCAAATATTTGTAATCAAATTAATCTAAAAAGTTTTGTTGTTGTGCCGTTTAAAACCCCTCAGATAAAAATACAAAAAATACAAAATAATAATGCAAATATAATTTGTAATGATACTTTAACTGAATATGAAGAATGTGTTAATTTCGCAAAAAGATTCGCAAAAAAAAATAATTTAATTTATATACCTAGTTTTGATGATGTAGAAATAATCAAAGGTCATCAAAGTATGTTAGAGGAGATAAGCAAGAAAAGAGTTAAGATAAATATAGCATATTGCCAAATAGGTGGTGGTGGTTTAATTTCTGCATTGGCAACTTCAAAATATTTTGAAAATATAGAAATATATGGGGTAGAACTCGAAGGTGCTGAAAGCATGAAGATTTCATTAGAAAACAACAAAATATCTGCCGTAAATATTGATTTGCCCAAAAATTCTTTTTGTGAAGGTGTTTTAGTGAGTAAAATTGGAACTATTCCCTTTAATATTTTAAAAAATAAACAAATAAAAGTTAAACTTGTAAATGAACAAGATGTGAAAAACGCTATAAAATTTTTAGGAAAATATGGAATTAAATCAGAAGGTGCTGGCGCACTGGGAGTAGCACAATATTTAAAATCGAATTTAAAGGATAGTTCAGTTTTATGCATAATATCTGGTGGCAATATTAATCAGAATATTTGGGAGGAAATCGTAAGGTGAAATTGGGGTTGATTGGTGGCGTAAGTCCATTTGCTTTTTCTGAAATATACAACGGAATTTGTAAAAGATATCGTAGTATACACGACGAATATCCACATTTAATTATTTATTCTGTTCGATGCAGTATAAGTGATGAGCAACATTATATAGAAAACACAAAACTGAATAATGAAAATATATTGAATGAATTAAAAAACGCATGTGAATTTTTTAGTAAAAATGGTATAAATAATATTGGAATTTGTTGTAATACCCTAAGTAATGTTTTTAAAGAAATAGCAACTCCATATAATTTCAATAGAACTTTAACACCGATAGATGCAGTACTAAATAAAATAAAAAATCCGCAATCATATTTTGTGTTTGCAACAAGATTTACTTGTGACTCACACTTGTTTGGACACAATGTAAAATATTTAGAAAGTGAGGATCAAAAGATTATTGATTCTTTGTTATCTATTAAAATTCGTGGTAGTGAATTAAAAAAAACAAATAAAAAAATAAACAGTATTGTTTGTAAATATGATATAAAAAATATAATACTAGGCTGTACTGATTTCAATAAAAAAGATTTTTCTTTTTTAAAAACCAACATTATTGATTCGTCGGAAATATTTATAGATGAATGCATTGAGGTGTTGAAATGTGCGGAATCTTAGGAATTTTTTCGAGAAATGATATATCAAAATATAGATTCAGATTTAATTCAGCGTTAAAAAAGCTGAAACATAGGGGTCCAAATCACACATTTTCGAGAATAAGTAAAAACTATGCACTAGGTTATGTTAGATTGGCCATTAGGGGTGGCAGAGAGTGTAATCAGCCAATATTTTTTAAAGATGGTTTTTGTTTTGGTAATGGCGAAAATTATGAGCATTTCTGTCACAATAAAAATGATTTATCCGATTTAATCGATTGTGTCATAAGCAAAAATGATGAACTGTTTAACTATGATGCAGATTTTGCTTTGGCAATAATTGATAGCAATAATAATAAATTTTATCTTGCAAGAGATCGCTTTGGTGTTAAACCATTATTTTATACTTGGTTAGATGTAGATACTATTTGCTTTTCATCAGAAATTGAAGCAATAAAAACTATTAAAAAAATTGTTAAGCCTTCTTCTAAAGGAATTTTAGATTATCTTGTTTTTGGTTATAATCTTAACAATAGAACTATATATGATAGTATATATTGCTTTCCAAGAAGATCTATATTTGAATGGGATTGTGAAAAAAACATTAAACATTTTCATCAATCGGAAAAATCAATAAATTTACAAGACGTCAGTTTTCAGGATATTATCAATAAAAGTGTTAATAATAGGCTTGTTTCTGATCATAAGATTGCCACTCATTTAAGCGGTGGTTTGGATTCTACAATGGTTACATTAATAGCAAATAAGATTCTGAATGTTAAGGCTTATACTGCTTATAGAGAAGTTTCTGATAGAGATTATAGTATCGCAAACCTGTTTGCAAAAACAAATAATATTAACCATAGAAATGTATTATTAAAGCCACGAAACAATTACAATAAACTAATTAAAATCTTAAACTCTCCAATTATGTCAACCGGTGCTTTTGTTCAACTTGAATTGGCTAAAGCAATTCATAAAGAAGGGTTTAAAGTTTTACTTGAAGGTCAAGGGGCAGATGAAATACTTTTTGGATATTCTAGATTTAATGATTTAAAAAATGTATTTAATTATGATAAATATATTCAACTAATTTGTAATTCTAATATAGATTTATACCATAACCTTTTTAATGTGAATATATATAAAAGCTATTTCAAATATTTTAGTAATTATGAAATAAGTATTAAAGGAATGCAAACATTTTATATAAATAATTTTTTACAAGAATTATTAAAAATTGAAGATCATGTTAATATGCATTATTCCATTGAGAATAGGACCCCTTTTTTATCAAAGTATTTTGAAAATTATCTTGATAGTGTTGATAAAATTGGCAAAATAGATTTAAAAAATTATCATAATGAATTAAAAACAAATATTAATACAAATTTATATAAAATCAATGGCAACATATCTGCAAATGAAGAATTGAAAATACAAGAAAAAAATTTTAGAAAACTATTGAATAAAAATTATCTGAATATTAATTGTGAAAGTAAAAGTAAAATATTAGATATGTTTAATAGTTTGGATATAATTCCGAAGAAAGATGCTCTTTCTTTATGGGCTTTATATAACATTTTGCTCTGGTGTAAAATAAATAGATATAAAAAAATAGATATCAACGAAAAGGAATTAGATAATGAAAATAAATTATTTATCACTGAATAAAAATATTTTTATTCAGAAAGTAAGTCATTCTAATTATTTTAAAGCCTTCTTGTATGACGGAAAGATTGTTGGCTCATTTAAATATAAAAAATACAATAATTTAATTATTTTCCAACCAAAATTTTATATAAAAACAGAAAAATACATAATGGAAAGCATACAATTGCTTTCAGAAATTTTATATTTTGTTGGATTTAAAAAAAATGATGTTATCTGCGAAGGAAATAAGCTAAATTTAAGTGAATTGGGATTTATTCCTTGTGGAAAAAATCAAATCAAAGATATTTATCAATTTGAGAAAGAAAGAGATAGTAAATGTAAAAATATAGATGAGTTATATAAATATCCTTACCTAGTTCCTTGGAATTTAGTTAAAATTGAATTAGATGTTTTATCACTGGTAGAAAAATTTGTGAAAAAAGAACAAAACATTTTAGAAATTGGAAGCGGTTATGGTAAAAACTTAATTGCATTAAGAAAAATTGGCTATAAACATATAACAGGTGTTGAAATATCAAAAAACGCATATGTTCAATCAACAAAATTTTCTTACTGTGCTAAACATAACATAAATGCAGATATATCTAATATTCCACTTGAAAATAATTCTATAGATTGCGTTATAGACATTGGTTGTTTGCATTGTGCAGATGATTTAAGTAGAAATAAAGGTTTAAATGAGATTGTTAGAGTGTTAAAAAATGGGGGTTTAATAATTAGCAGATTCTTTCTTCCAAAGTCTCAAACATGGATAGAAAGATATCCAATTAAAATTAATGAGTTTGGGATAGAAGAAAAAATTTTAAATGATATTTTTACAAGTAAATTTCTAACAATTAAAAGTTTTATAAAAAATAGATGCTTTTACTTTATAGGAGAAAAAAAATGAAAAAAATAGGAATTATTTATGGCGGAAGATCCACTGAACATGATGCATCAATAAAATCCAAAGAAAATATTTGTGAGAACTTGGAAGAGTTTGAAATTGTTGATATTATTTTTATTGACAGAAATGGGCTTATTTTTAAAAATGACAAACTTGTTTCTTTGGGTAAATTTGTTAATTATCTTTCAAATAAAAAAGATGTTTTTTACATTAATCTATTGCATGGTACAGAAGGTGAAGATGGGGAGTGGTCAGGATTAATTGACATTGCTAATGTTAATGGCAGTTTTGAAAATGTGCTTACATCTTCATTATTAATGAACAAATATGAACAAAGTATTATTGTTAAGCATGAAGTTAAAAATATTTTTATTCCTAACTCGGTTATTATTCATTCCTTTGATAGTGAAAATATTGTATTTGAAAAGATTTTTTCATTAAAAACGGAAAATATAATTTTAAAACCAAATTCAATGGGCGCTTCTCATTTCACTTTTCACTATAATGGTATAAATAAAGAATTTATTATTAATAGTTTAAACAAGATATTTCAATATGACGATAATGCAATCGTACAAGAGTTTATTGAAGGTGAAGAATTTACATGTGGAGCATATAACTCTTTTGATAATTGTAATGTTTTACCAATAATTCATGTAAAAGCAAGTCATCAAGATTTTCTTGACCATAAAACAAAACATAATAAAAATATGTCAAAAATAGATTTTAACAAATTTTCAGAACAGACAAAAATTGAAGATGTTGTAATGAATTTGTTTAAAATATTCAATATTCAAGTTATGTGCAGATTTGATTTTATTGTAAGCAAAGGAAAAATATATTATTTAGAAGGAAATGTAATACCAGGTTTTTCCAAAGGCAGTGCCTTCCCAATGATGTTAAATAAAGCAAATATTTCATTAAATGATTTTTTAAAAGATATTATCAAATATAAAACTTCTTTAAGAAAAAAAATAAAATTTTTACCTTATGTGATTAGTGACTAATTAAATATAAATAAATTTATATTTTAATTTTTTTTAAAATACTTAGGAATAGAAGAATTTTATTTTATATACTGCAATTAATGGAAGTTCTTATATCATTCCAGAATATTATGGGTCTTTGTGTGCATTAATGAAAATCGCAGAGAAAAAATTTTTTAACTTTACTTTTGTAAGTTGTTGGTCTTTTTTTGAGAAGTGTTAATAATATTCAAATGAAAACTTGACTTAATGCTTTTAATATATTATTATAAAAAAGTGTTTTGGAGGATTGGCTGAGCGGTTTAAAGCGGCGGTCTTGAAAACCGTTGAACTGAAAGGTTCCGCAGGTTCGAATCCTGTGTCCTCCGCCAAGTGAAATCGTGTTTGAACCCACACCAAATATCTTACATTTTTGTAGATGGGGTAGCTGGTGTGGTGTTTCAAAGGTAAAAACAAAAGCCATATCAATATAATAAAAGAATTTAACAGTGATGCTTTATTAAAACTCAATAGTTAATTTGTTGAAGATTTAATTTTTCTAATACTTTTTTAAGTTTAATTTTATTTATTAAAAATAATTAATATTAATTATAAAAATTTAGTGAGGAGTTTTAAATAGTATTTTTATTTGTTTTTTAATTATGATAAAATAAAGATAAAAGAATAATATTTTTGTAAGGAATTATTATGTGGTTGGGACATTTTGGATTTTCATACATGGGATTAATTTATTTGGCAATGATTACAATCCCAAACTTATGTTGTGCTAAACATTTACCCACGGGATATACTGCTAAAAATGAAAACAAAATTTTTTATGTTTTGAAAGAATAGGACAAGTTCTTGTTACTACTGTTATTTTAATTTTTAGTGATTTTAACTTAAAACCATTTTCATTTTGGACAATTTGGTTTTTAATTTCATTTGTTTTAATGCTTATTTATGAGGCTTGGTGGATCAGATATTTTAGAAGTGATATGCGTCTAAAAGATTTTTATAGTTCAATCTTACGTTTTCCGGTTGCCGGAGCAACATTGCCCATTTTAGGGTTTTTACTTCTAGGAATTTACGGGAAAAATATTTGGCTTATATTCTCTGTTATTATTTTAGGGGTCGGTCATATTGGCATACATTTGCAACATCTTAAAGAATTAAAGAGAACAAAAATTGAAGAATAATTTTACACAAAATATTTTTAAATAATATATATAAAGTGTTATTTATTCAAAAAAATTTTTGCAAGACTTAATGATTTGTAGTGGAAACAAATAAAACAATAGTTTTTTAAAAAATAGTGAAAGGAACAAATCACAACTAGATTGATGTATTGATATTGTAATTATAGGTCTAGATATCCCTGAATATTTTATACCCTATGAACAATGGCAATTAGATAATATGTTTGACAAAAAACTATGCACCTCTTATGGGTGCTTATGATGGTGAAAGATTAGTTGGAATGGCTCAACTTTATGTTTTTCAAGATATGCTAAAAGGATTTAAAAAAATTTTAATCTAACAAATTTTAAAATCACAGAACTGTGCGGAGATATTGTTCTGCTTTAATATCGTGGTTTAGGAATCACAACAAAGCTTCAAAAAATGTTACTTGAAATTGCAAAAAACACGTTACGACTATTTAATTTCAATGGCACACCCTGATAATATTGCCAGTCTGAAAACATTAGAAAAAATTGGGTTGAAATTTGTGAAAGTTTACGAATTTTTCTGGCAGTGGGTATCTTAGAGGTCTCTATTGTTTTTTTTATTTTGCTTATTTCTTTTACTCAAAATATGCTAAAATTAAAATAATTTAAATTTTTTAATCTTTAATTTCACTTATCTTTTGAATACTTTAAAATTACTATGTATAATATTTATGTATTAATATTGAAGGGGAAAAAGATGAAAATATTATTTGTTGGTGGGAGTTTTGATAATGAAGGCGGGCGAGCATCGTCATTGGTTGAGAAATTTTCAAAAGAACTTAAAAATGTAGACAGCGACGTTTGTTCTGACATTAAAAATGGTGGGAACTTTGATGAAATCGAATCAATTTTGGAGTCAACAATTAATTATGATTGCGTGTTTTGGTGGCCAAATATTCCAAATGATTATCCTAAAATTAGAAATGTTAAAGAAGTTAATTTTAAGACGCTACTTATAACATCAAAACGAAATGATGATGAAAAATATTCTTTCGGCGAGCTCATTAATAGATCTTTAGAAGTTAAAGCAAACTTAACTATTGAGTTTAAAAAAGTTGGAGATATTTTTTCATTTCTACTTTTTGACCCGATTGGAAACTCTTGGTATGAAGGCAAAAGCGTTGAAGAATGTGCAAAGTCTATTATTTCAAGATTAAATTTTTTAGTCAGTATAACAAGAACAAAATCTGTGAATATTCCAAACGAGAATATGGTAGTTCCAGACGAAAAAGATTTCTTTTCTTTTGTCAGAGATTCTGCGGAGATTTTCAACAGAATAATTAGACCAGATAAAACGGTGACGAGATTTTTAGGAAACAGCAGTTTTAGATGTCAAAGAGGATTTCCTTCTTTCAAAAAAAACGGGGTTGTTTTTGTGAGTAGGCGAAATATCGACAAAAGATACATAAGCAAAGAAAATTTCGTTCCAACATATCTTAAAGATGGGATTGTGTATTACTACGGCGAAAACAAACCATCGGTTGATACTCCAATTCAATTAAGACTATATGAATTGTTCCCTAAAATAAACTATATGCTGCATACACATTGCTATGCAAAATCAGACACATTTACAAAAACTTCCATCCCTTGCGGGGCGATTGAAGAAGTTGACGAGATAAAAAAAG
Source organism: Clostridia bacterium (assembly GCA_009929275.1). Classification (GTDB taxonomy): domain Bacteria; phylum Bacillota; class Clostridia; order Christensenellales; family UBA1242; genus UBA7862. Next base: position 34,849 of record SAAW01000007.1, on the reverse strand, counting down.
TTACAAAAGATTATAATTTAGACTATTATATAATTAATTTAATCGGTCACGGGTGTTTAATAATGAGTAACAATGTGGGAAATTTTAAAAAAGTTGAATTTTACGGCAGAGAGATGCCTGAAAAAATGTTTAAAAAAATATAAATTCATTTATAAAACTTAAAGCATTGCTATTTTTTTATCTATTTTATTAATAAGTTATTTGATTAATTTTTTTGATAGTTTTTTTTGTTAATTCTCATCTAACTTTTCGACGGTTGGAGAAGTGATTATGTTTCCGTCTATATCATACCTTGAGCCGTGGCAAGGACAATCCCAAGTTTTTGAATTTGAGTTAAATTTTAGCTGACAGTGTAAATGTTTGCAGTAGGGACTACAAATGTGATAAACCCCTTTGTCATCTTTGTATACTGCTTTTTTTGCACCATTATAACAAACAATTTTACCTTCTCCGGCTTTAAGATTTTTATAAGATTTAAAAGCAGGGATTAAAGGTGTTATAATGAGATTTTTTATTGACACATAAAGATTTGACAAAAATGCGCCCAATCTAAAATTAAATCTTTGCGGCGAGAAAATTTTTTCAAAATCATTTTGTTTCCCGGCAATTAAATTGGTGATTAAAAGAGAGCTTGCCATACTATTTGCCATTCCCCATTTATTAAATCCCGTTATAATATAAACATCTTTATATTTTTTACTGAATCTTCCAACAATAGGAAGCCCGTCATAAGTAATAACGTCGTTTGCATTCCAGTAGTTTGTAATTTCTGCATTAAAGCATTCTTTTGCAATTTCTTTTAATTTTTGCTTTTTAAAATTATTGTTTACTCTGCCCGTTCTGTGGTCTAGTCCGCCGATTATTATTTTATTATTAAATTCCCTAAAGGTAAAGCCGTTATCAACATCAGAATTGTAAATTCCGTTTAAAGATTTTTCAATCTCTTTTGATGCTACCGCGTACGAGTGCGACTTATATAATTTTAAAAAATAGGCACCTTTTAGTTTTACAATTGGATAATTTGTAGCAATAATAATTTTATTTGCCTTAATCTGATATTTTTTTGTGTATAAAATTTTGCTTTTCATATCTATTTTTAAAATTCGAGTGCTTTCAAAAATTTCAAAAATTTTTTTTAACTGAGCCAAAAATTCTAGCGGATTAAACATTGCCTGATTTTCTGCTTTTATAACTCCTTTGGTATCAAAACCCAAAACAGATTTACTATCATAAAATTTTACTTTTGCCCCAATATCTTTTAATATTCCATAAAGTTCTTTTAACTTTTGAAGATTTTTTTCCGTAAAAAAATAATCATTTACTCTTTCAAAACCGCAATCAATTTTTTCTCGTTTTATGAGTTTCTCGTATTCATCAATCGCTTGCTGTTGAGAACTAAAATATAGTTTTGCCCACCCTTCAGGTTTATTTTTTTTTAAATCGTAGTAAATATATCCTTGCTGTGAACATATGTGGGCTGTTGTTTTTGACGTAACGCCACCATAGAGTTTTTCCGCTTCTACAAGTGTTACTTTATATCCTTGCTCAGTTAACCCAAAAGCCGTCAAAATGCCGGATATTCCACCACCTATTACAACAATATCTCGTCTAATGTCACTTTTTAAAAAATCATATTCTTTTTCTTGGGTTTTTAAACTTGTTTCCCAAATCGATTTCATATCCATACTTTTATTATTTGCAGTAATATAATAAAAAAACATAATAGTATTAAGTAAAGATTTGTTTTCATCACAAAAAAATTATAACATAAATTTATGTAGAAAATCCATTTTAGTTAATTTGTACGATAATATATATTAAGCTCGAATATATAGAATATTTAAAAAAAGGAAATAATAAAATGGACAAACTAAGTCCGCTTTTTTCATTTGGTGCAATTAAGAGGACTTGAGCCCTAAATAAATATAATCGTTTTACATTTATTGCTCTTTGCCAAATAAATTCTAAATTGAGTGTTGATTTAGTTTTTTTATTTTAGAGGGTCTTTTGAAATTTTTGTTATAAACAAAAATGGATACATTGGCGAAAGCACAAAATCTGAAATTGAATATGCGATTAAGACAAGCAAAAAAATTAGTTATATGGAAGATATAAAATGATTTTTAATCTTTCAATACTTTCAAAATAAAAAGTCCGTAAATTCTTGTGATTACGGGCTTTTTTTATTATTTTTCGTTATTCATAACTTTCTTTGGGGTGACACCGAGGGCGTCGAATGAGTTTTGAAGAATGTTTTGGACACAGAGCAAAAATGCCATCATTGAATTTGTTTGGTCTTTATCTTCACTGCTTATAAATCTTATGTTTGTGTTCCAAAGAGAATGGAATTTTGATGCAAAATTATTGAGATATTCCACCAAAATGTTTGGGGAACCTTTTAAAGCAGAATTTTCAATTACATTTGGAAATGATGCAAACTGGACAACAATATCTTTGATTTGAATTGGGCAATCCTCTATAAATTTTACAAAATGGACGGGGTTAAAGGAATAGTCCTCGCCGAAAACTTCTTTGTATTTTTGCAGGACTGAAAATGTTCTTGCATAAGCATAATTAATGTAATAGACGATGTTGTCTTTTGATTTTTCTTTCACTTTCACAAGGTCAAAACTCATCTGAGTATCAGGACTCTTTGAAAGCATAAAAAGTTTAAGTTCGTTGATGTCTACTTCTTTCACAACATCGGAAAGAAGAACGAAAGTCCCTTTTCTCTTTGACATTTTGAATGGCACACCGTTTTTTTCGAGATTTACCATTTGACAAAGCAGAACTTCAAGCTTTGCTTTGCCGTTTGAAATCGCAGTTACTGCACTCGTTATTCTCTTGACATAACCACCGTGGTCGGCACCTAAAATGTTAATTAGATGATTAAAGCCTCTGTCTATTTTATTTTTTTGATAGGCAATGTCGGAAGCGAAATAAGTTGATTTCCCGTTTGCTCTCACCACAACCCTGTCTTTATCGTCGCCATAAAGAGTGGAACGAAAGAGAGTTTGAGGAAGTTGAGTTGAAGACACTTCATCATCTTCAGCGTTGTTTTTGCCTCCCATTGGGGCTTCTAAAATGCCTTTATATATTATGCTAAGTTCTTGGCTTCCATTTTCATCTTCAACTGTTCTTTTCATTTTTGAGAGTTCTTCAATTGCATTTTGAATTTCCCCACTCTCCACAACTTTTGTCTCAGATGTGAAAATGTCAAACTCCAAACCAAGAAGTTTTAAGTTAGAACGGATAATGTCCATCATTGCTTCGACAATTTGATTTTTTAGGGCTTTATAAAAATCTTGTTTTGAGAGATTGATATATTTATCTCCCTCTTTTTTTGAAAGTGTTTTTGCATATTTTTCCAAATATTCGCCTGGATAGCACCCCTCTGGAATCTGCTCGTTTGCGTGAAGTCCAAAAACTTGCTCATATCTAAACTGCACCGATTGAACCAAAGTGGCGATTTGCTCGCCGAAGTCATTTACATAATATTCTTTTTTGACATCAAAACCTGCTTTTTTCATAAGATTTGAAAGTGCAAGCCCCAAAATTGCCCCTCGACAATGCCCCACATGAAGAGGTCCTGTTGGATTTGCCGACACAAATTCGAGCAAGACTTTTTCTTTTGAAGTCTCTGCGTCACCAAAGTGAGAGCCTGAATTTATCAGGTCAACCAAAAAACTTTGCCAAAGGCTTTCTTTAAAAATAAAATTAACATAACCCCCGACAACATTGATTTCTTTGATATATTCAACTTCTCTGAATTTTTCGGCTAATTCATTTGCCACCTCAAACATAGGCTTGTTTTTGAACTTATACACAATCATTGCAGCATTTGTGGAATAGTCTGACTTAAACTGGACAGGAGGCACTGTGAACCTAAGATTACTCATCACTTTTTCTTTGTTTTCAAGATCAGAAATGTAATCACAAAAAACTTCTGTTAAGTCTTTTTCTGCTTTTTTAAAAATGTCCATTTGAGTCCTCCGTTTAATATTTATAGTTCAAAATCGCTTTATTGTCAATGTTTAAGTGGTAAAATTAAATTGAAACATGACTTAAAAAAACAAATCAATCTTTTTTGACATTATAATTATTTTTTTACCACTCTTAAATTTGGATAAGTCAATTTTTGAAGTTGGAATTTTAATGCTTGAAATTATTTATCACAGTTTTTCATTATAACTTGACAGATAAAATGGAAGAACTTGAAAAATAAAAGAGAAAAAATTTATAACTGAAGAAGTATATAAAAAGATGAGAGAAAAAGTATTAAAATTTTATTCGCTAAAAAATTTCTCACATTCAAATTAAAAATTTTTATTATACTAAAACATTAATCAGCATAAGTTTAGGTTGTTTCGACTCTAAATCTTATGTGCTGGCTATTTTTATAGTTCCCATTCACATCAACAATCATAATTGAATAGTCCATTCCCACTGTTAAGTTTGAGAAATAATACTCACCTTGACTATAAAAATTTGTGGTGTCTTGCATCTCAAGATATGAACCATTGATATATGTTTCAAAAACAAGACTAAAAGGCGTGCCGACAGGGAGTGAGAAAGTCGTGCCTGCTTCAAACACAAAAACAGTTGTTGGGTATAGTTCGCTTGGATCTGTTGTTATAATAAAATTACCGTTAGTGATTGTTATTAATTCTCCAAAATTTGAACTGTCATATGGGCAATCTGCTTGCATAATTGTGAGTGGAATGGAAAAATATGTTTCATAAATATCAGTGAAGACGCGCGCGTTTGCATCAATGAAATATGAGTTGCTTGAATTAAAGGCTGTTGACGTTGCGTAGTTTGTCGTCGCATTAAACACAATATATTCAAAAAATTCTGAGACAGAGTAGTTTGAATTTCTCAAAAAAGAAATGTTGAGGAAATAGGAACCTGCATTTGTTAAATCTTCGACAACAACGCCATTTTCATCTGTGAAAAATACAACAAGGTGAATTCCCCCTAAACTAGAATAGGTTCTGGCTGATGTTGTTTTAAAGATAGTTTTATTAATGTTATCTTTTATATCACTGCTGTTTGAAACGCTGACAATGTTGAGCAGGTTGCCAATGCTGAAAATGTCATAAAAATCATCGCCACTATATTGTCTTATAATACTTGTGTCATAATTGTCGTCTGCATCATCAAAAATTGAGATATATAAAGTTGACACTTTGTTTATCTTGAAATATCTAGTTATTGTGTTTGATGCCAACTTATTTGAATAGTTGTTGCCAAAGTTTGAAAAAACATAGACTACTTTATAGTTCACTGTTTTTGAAGCGATGGGAGCAGATGACATCGAAACGTATGTTGAAGAACCAACGGCGCTTTGATAGGAATAATTGTATGTTAGGGTGAATAATTCATTGTCCAAACAATCGAGCAACTTTATGCTGTTATATGAAAGAGTCACAACTTTATATGTCGAGGAACCAACTGGGAACACAACTGAACTGTTGATTGTTTTTGGTGCAATATTAACTGTGTTATAGATGAGTTCATTATAAAAAGCATTGCCAGAATAGGAATATTGAATGTCGTTCGATGGGACATTAAAGTTGCTGTCTTTAATCTTCCTTGCGGTGATTGTTAGATATGCAGACGCAATGTAATCACTGATTGTATTCGTCTCATTGAAAGTAACGGTGAAGACAATCTTCTTGACACTTATGCTATTAATTGTGGAAAGCCAGCCGTTTTCATTTGAGGTTGAAATGATCTTCCCTGCTTCGTTCTTAACTGTTAAAGTGTAGTCCCAACCATTTTCAATGTAAAACATATTGCCAATTAAGATGTTATATAGCACTTCTGCGGTTATGGAAGGGTCGTATTCAATTTCATAATTACTTATTATAATCTCTCCTGTAAAAGCGGACTTTTCTATGGTGTATGCAAAAGTGCCTTCACCATAGTAATTGCTTGATGTTGTTCCATAATTTACAGTCAAAACATAGTTGCCTGCGTCCCAAGGAGCACTCTGAAGAACTGTATCTGTCTCGGTTTTATATATGAGAGTAAAATTTGCGCTATAATTGATATATTTTTTCTCATCAATTGGCACTCCATTTTGGTCTTTTAAAATCGCAACAATATCTTCAAGGAATAAGTCTATAGGCTGATTTTCCCCTTTAAAGCCATATTTTGTTCTTGTTGGAAAGACAATCTGTGCTTCACGGCTTGTGACTGCAAAGGTTTGATTGGAAGAAATGTAATAATTCCTTTCGTCAATTAAAAGGGTTATTAAATAAGATGGATTTACTGACAAAACATAACTAACCGCTTCCCAATCTTCTTCATTTTCCACTAAATAGATCACTTTACTCTTAAAGTCTGGCAACATTGAATAGCTGAAAGGAAGTGATGATGGATCTTCTAAATTAAAGGTCGTTCCCCACCTGAACTCGCTCTTCCAATCGTTTATTAAGATGTCATTTGAACGCTCTATCTCAAAAAATTCATAATAGTTGACACTTTTTAGATTGCCATCGAAAACAAAGTTGTCGCCTGCTGTGCAAGTTGCTATGCAAAGATATACCCCCGCATCTTTTGGCGTTGCGTCTTGCGTTTTAATTTTAATGCAATAAGCATCTGTTTCTTTGTTGATAAGATAGTAATTATCGCCAGAATATGTCACTAATTCTATGGTGGATATGGATAAATCACTTGCTAATTTTGTGTTTGAAGTCGAGGAGACTATCCCTCCGGAATAACTAAACACCTCAACATAGCCTTCCACTGAATTGTTATAGAAAGTTTCGATGCCCTCATAAGTGTAGGAATTTGAATAAATTGCATCGCTTGTGGAAGTCGCCACTTCAAGTGAAAATATGCTTGCGTGCCCTGAATAAACAATTGCTCCTTGCTGAGAATAACTTCCTTTGTATTCTAGTGAGGTGCTTCCTTCAAGAATAATCTCACTTGGAACAACGGTCAATTTAACATCAATTGTGAGAGATTTATAGTTTGCGTCCAAATCACTAGTCCCTGTTTTGATTGCTTGAATGGTTACTTTTATTGAATAGGTTACACTTGCACTTGCGTTTAGAGTTCTCACTGACTGAGGCGAACTGGTGAAAACAAAGTTTTTGCCATTTCCATAGGTTTTAAGTTCAATAAATTCATCATTCACACCAGTAAAAATACTCTTTGTCACTCCGCCGTCGTCATAGGTTGTTCTGATGTTTGAGAGTGCTGATTCGTCACTGCCATAGGTTAAGGCAGATTCAAAACCTAAATAGTTCGCAATATAACTTATGTCTGCTTGTGAAATGTTAAGATAGGCAAATTGTGAAAGATTAAGCACGCAACTGCTGACTTTGACTCCAAGCGCTGAAAATTCAATATCTTCACTATTTGAAGTGTTTGTTATTACAATTTTGTTGTTTATCCCAACATTCAATGAAACATAATAACTTCCCGCGTTTAATGGAGTGACGTCTTGTGTTGTGTTTGTTGAATATGTAATTTCATAGTTACTTTCTCCCTCATTAATCTCAAACCCTGCGGTTGTGCAAATCAGTTTAAATTTATTTGCGACTTCTTCTCCCGAATATGTAACTTTCACAAGAGATGAAGTCTCGTCGTCCACTCCCACTATAGACAGATTGACAATGGTGCTTGCGATGTAATAGACAATGCTTTGCCCGAGAGATATATTGTAGCATTGCGTGACGTCGATGCCATCTTTTTGTATCAAAAGCGAGGAAATGTCTTCAATGCCATCAATATAATATTTGTCATCTCCAAAAGTGGCTGTGAAAGAAATCCCGGATATAGTAACACTTTCCGTCCCATTTTCTCCGATTAAAGTGTAATTTGTGAAATTTGAAAAAGTGCTTGAAATGCCGTCTGTTGAAGATTTATTTTCAGCAATAATGTTTAAAGTTGCTTCTTTTTTATTGACAAGATAGGTGGAAGTTCCCACAACTGTCATTTCATAGTTGTTATTCTGACATAAAAATGTGCCCTGCTTAATCGTGTATGCCACGACTTGTCCTCCGACAACTTTCACAGGGTAAAAGTTTCCCACTTTTGAGATTGCTGTTTCACTCTCGCCATAGTAGAGTTTAAATTCACCTGTAAAAGTTGGTCTGACAAGAATTGAGGCATTGTAAGATTGCCCCGCAAGTGGATCGTTGTATCCAATTGTCGTTGGATAGTTGTCGCCATAAGTTGTGGTGTATGAAATCGGGGTTATAGTAATGTCCCTTTTTGAAATTGTAAAATGTTTTACGATTGGATTTAAAGAAAGAGTGTAGTTTGAGCCAAAACTTAGAGTGCCCAGAGAAATTTCATAACTTCCTGCATTTTCGCCTGAGGCTCTCACAAGACTGCCAGTCACAGGCAGGTTGCTTATGGAGTCGCCATAAATAAATGTTAGAACTGAATCCGAATCTCCATATATTTTGCCTTGTCCGTCATTTGGTGTGATTACAATTGGTCTTTGAGTTACTGTGTAAAAATATTCTTTTGAATTGTCTAGAGTAAAATTATAATATTCTTTCCCAGACGAATAGGATAAATTTGAAGACAAGAAAATCTTGTATCTTCCACAATTTGAAAGATTTTCCACTGCGGTGAGAGTTCCATTACTTTGCTTCATATAAAACAATCCGTTTCTGTCTGTTAGAGATAGGATTAATTCTGTTCCTAACACATTTGAAACTTCAACATTATTTTCCATTTCGCCGGAAATTGTGTAGTCACTATAGAAAAGATTTGAAATTGAGCCGTCTTGCGAATAAACTTTTGAAGAAATATTATTTGTCTCGTTTGGAATGACTGTGATATTTATCTTGTCAAGGTAGACATAGGACTTCTCGACAGTTATTGAATAATTTAAGACTTCTGTTGAAATGCTTGTTTGAAGAGCAACATAGTAGGTGGCATAATGACTGCCGACAGTTGCTTGAGAGATAAGTTTTAAAGATATCTTAAAAATCTCGCCTGTCGAAAATTCAAAACTGCCGTTGTTACTAAAATCATTTAAAGCGCATGTGCAAACACCGTCTACAACTTGCTCCTGACCATTAATTTTAAGCGATAAAATGGCGTCTAGTTCATAGTTTGGAATGCTGTTGTTTGTCATCACAGAATAATAACTGACAGTTGGCACAACATTATTATTTTCGTCATAGCCATTTGGCATTTCATAATATTCCACAATATTATCAAATTTAATCACAACTGGACAAGGCTTCACTTCAAACAAAATCTGATCTTCTTCGTCATAAGCTGCCAAAGCGTGTTCTGTTAGACTAAAAATGAAATTTTTGTTCAAAGTGTTATCTATGCCATAGAGATATGAGCCGACTGGGGCTTTAAAATTCATTGTGCCGTAATCTAGACCTTGATAGTTTATCGTTAAAAATGGGACAATTTCGTTTATATTTGAGATGACGCCCGAATAGGAATATTCCAAACTGGCATAGTCGTCTTCTTCTGTGTAGAACTTGCTGTTGTTTGAATTTGGAGAGATGACAATTTCTTTTTTGTTAACTGTTAAAATGCCACTTAATAATTCTTTTATTTCAACGTTTCCATCTGTGGAAATTAGGTTTGAATCATAGTTTAAAATATAAATCCCCGCGTCAATATAGCCCCAGACGTTATTGACGACGACAATATCGTTTTGCAACTTCACATAGTCGCCTGTGTTAATTCGCCTTGTATACATCTCGTTTGTCAGAGCAGTCAATCCTTCAATTGAATCTCCATTAAGAGTGTATTGCTCGTAGCCATAGAGATAATAGTTATTTGAATTTATGGTTTCGCCATATGTAATTATTTGATTTTCTATGGAAAGGACAACTTGTTTTGGCGTTATTGTGTGAATTCCAGAAATGGAAGTTAATTCATAGTTTTTTTCATATTCATCGCCTAACTCATAGACAATGTTGGTGACATAAGTCCCTACATTTGAAGTTGTTTTTGCATTTGTCATATAAAGATATTTCCCGATGACTTTTCCTGCATCTCTACCCACTCCATCTGTCAAATCAAAGCCATTTGAAAATTGCTCGTCAGTGGGAGTTGTGGAAAAAAAGCCAGTCGGCAAAGTGCTGTCCGCATAGACGCTCGTGCAATTTGGGGAAGTTTTGACAGAAGTTTTGTCAATTGTATATTTTTCAACTGTCAACCTCATCTCTGAAAATTTTGTTTGCGAAGCCGAACGCACATAAGTTATGAGATATTCTCCTGCATTCACAATGCTCTGCACAACTTCTGAGTCGTTGTCATCTCCAATGTAATAGTAGACATATTCATAAGTTTGAGGTTTGGCATTTTGAACAACATAGTTGTTTTTAATGTCTATGCCTAAATATATCCCAGTTGCTGTTTCGTTTGCAAAACAAGGGAAAGGATCAATGGAAATGTTGAATTTTAAAAGAACTGAGGACACTGTTGTCCCGTTTTCATTCACATATGTTGCTTGAATGTTAACATCGCCCGAGCCTCCTGCCATCACGAATTTCCCGTCATTGTTGACATATGCAATGTTTGATGCAGTCGTCGACCAATTGAGATTTCTTATGGAAAACTTTGATGGAGTGAGTGTGATGTCAAGTTGAATTGGGGTTGTGCTATATTCTAAATAATATCTACCTCTTTCTTCCACCATGCTGACATTGCTTGGAAGAGACGCGGAAACACTCGTCACATATTCTTCACCACAAGCGAAAAAACAACTCATTATTATTAAAAGTACTGGTAGTAATAAAAAAAATTTTAATACTTTTTTCATTTCAATCCTTTTTTGTTAAATTAAAAATTACAATTTTGCACAAATTTCTTTATTATAATTAAAATTATTATATAATATATTGTTTTTCTTTCAAAATAAAAAATGCATTAAATCTCGCTTTGTGCAATAAAATTAAAATATTTTCATTTGATTAAACTCTTTTTTTAGTGTATAATCAAAAACTATAAAGGACAAAGATGAGAGCAGTTTTACAAAGAGTTTTAAACGCAAATGTAGTTGTCAAAAATGAAGAAATTCGAAGCATTGGCAAAGGTTTTGTGGTGTTTTTGGGCATTGGTAAGAATGACAGCGAAAAAGACTTAGACTATCTTGTTAAAAAGATTTGTGGACTTAGGATTTTTGAAGATGAAAATGGTAAAATGAATTTATGTCCTTCTGCTGTTTGTGCTGAAATGCTTGTCATCAGCAATTTCACTTTATATGCAAACACAACTCATGGTTTTAGACCAGATTTCATTGAAAGTATGCCTCCCAAAGAGGCGAATGAATTTGTGGAAAAGTTTATTTTAAAAAGCAAAAAACAAAATTGCTTTAAAAAGATTGAAACTGGAATTTTCGGGGCTGATATGACTGTTAAATGCGTTAATGATGGCCCTGTAACTATAATTTTTGATACGGAGAAAATGATATGAAAAAAGAAAAAAGATTAATAACTTCGGCACTTACATATGTCAACAACATTCCTCATGTTGGGCACATTGTTGGTTGCCATTTGCCTGCGGATATTTTCGCAAGATATTGCCGAAGTTTTGGCTATGATACAACCTTTGTGGGTGGCTCTGATATGCACGGAACCCCAAGCGTTGTGACTGCACAAGAAGTGGGTGTCCCTGTGGAAGAACTCACTGAAAAACTTCACCTTGTTCATAAAAAAATCTATGAAAAACTTGGGATAAGTTATGATATATACTCAAACACTCACACAAAAACTCACGAGAAAATTACTTCTGAATTTTTCCTTGAATTATATAAAAACGGATTTATTAGTGAAGGCGAGATTGAAATGTATTACTGCGAAAAAGACAAGATGTTTTTGCCAGACAGATTTGTTGTGGGGACTTGTCCAAATTGCGGATATACAGAAGCAAATGGCGACCAATGTGAGAAATGCGACAGTATTTTTTCACTTAGTGAACTTAAAGATGCTCATTGCAAAATTTGCGGAGAAAAAGCAGTTTTGAAAAAATCTAAACACATTTTCCTTATCCTTTCAAAAGGGGTGGGTGAACTGGACAAATGGATTGAATCTAAAAAAGACATCTGGCGACCACATGTGTATAGCGAAGCAAAAAAATGGGTGCAGGAAGGACTAAAAGACAGATGTATTTCTCGTGACATAAAATGGGGGTTTCCTGTTCCACTCAAAGGTTATGAGGACAAAGTTTTTTATGTGTGGTTTGATGCTCCTATCGGCTATATTTCAATCACAAGAGAACTCAGCGAGCAAAAATATGAAGATTTATGGCTGAAAAAAGGCTCGAAAATATATAATTTTGTGGGAAAAGACAATATTCAATTTCACACAGTGTTCTTCCCAACAATGCTGCTTGAAAACAAAAAATATAACCTTGCTTACAATATGGTGGGATTAAACTTTTTAAACTATGAGGGCAAAAAATTTAGCAAAAGTAAAAAAATTGGAGTTTTCTGCAACTCCTTACTTGATGAAAAATCGGACATAGATATTGACACTTTTAGGGCTTATCTCACCACAATTATACCTGAAAATAGAGATACCGACTACAAATGGGAAGACTATAAAAACAACACAAACAGTGAACTTGTGGGGAAATTTGGAAATCTTTTCAACAGAACTCTTAATATGGTTAAAAACTATTTTAATGGCGAAAATGATTTTGAACTTACAAAAGATATTGTTTTAAACGACCTTGATAAAGACATTCTTTCGGCAATCACAACAATGCCAGAAAGAATTTCGCAAGCATATGAAAAGGCTGAACTTAGAGAAGCATACAAACTCATTATGAACTTTGCAACTCTTGGAAATGGCTACATCGAATCTTCTGCTCCTTGGGCACTTATGAAACAAGAAAAATTTGAAGAAGCCAAAAAAGTTTTATTCTTTGCATTAAACATTTGTGCAAGCCTTTGCATTGTGGCAAGTCCTATCATTCCAAACAAAGTGAAATCTCTTTGGCAAGACCAACTTGGACTTTCGGACGACCCAACCTCAAACGATTTTTGGGAAAATGCAAGCAGATTAAATATCAAAAAAGGACACAAAATAAAAGAAATTAATCCAATTTTTGAAAGAGTTGATGATGAAAAATTGCAAAGATTTAGAGCCACTTTATCCACACCTTTTGATATAAAAGAATATATTGATTCAACAAGATAATTTATTAATTATAGAAAAAAGAGAAAGTGATTTGGCTTTCTCTTTTTTTAATTTTTTATAATTTTTTTATAATTTTTTTATTTTGAAAATTTTATGATTTTAAGTTCTTTGACCTGTCAATATAGGTTGTGTGTAAAATTTTGTGAGCCTTTTCTCCGCCCGCTTTTCCAAAATAATTTTCATAAATAAACTTTATTGATGGATTTTCGTGAGATTTTCTTAGATTATTTTTCACATCACTTGCATAGAGATTATCTGCTCTTTCCTTTGCTAATTCTCTGTTATTCACAACATATGCGGGGTGAATTGGCATTCCGCCACCATTTGCACAGCCACCCGGACAAGCCATAACTTCCACAAAATCATATTCTTTCTCGCCTGATTTTATTTTTTCAAGCAGGGTCCTTGCATTATTTAGTCCGCTCACAACTGCAAGTTTCACCTTTTTCCCGGCAATGTCTATCTCTGCTTCCTTTGTGCCACTTATGCCACGAACAAGCAAATATTCCACTTTTTTGAGTGGATTTTTCTCTAAAGTGTCACTTAATGTCCTGAGTGCTGCTTCCATAACTCCGCCTGTTGCCCCAAAAATTACACCAGCACCAGAAGAAAGTCCTAGCATTTCGTCAAACTTGCCGTCCTCTAAATTCATAAAGTCAATCCCGCACACTTTAATCATTTCTGTCAAATCTCGCACAGTTAGCACTGCATCGGTGTCTTGCCCCATTCCGCCTGCGGATTGATCGTCTCGCAGTCTTTCAAACTTTTTTGCGATGCAAGGCATTATCGACACAAAATACAAGTCGCTTGGTTTTACCTTTAATTTCTCGGCATAAAAAGTCTTAATTGTTGCCGACATCATCTGTTGTGGAGACTTGCAAGTGGAAATATTTTTGATAAACTCGGGATAGAAAATCTCTACAAATTTTACCCACGACGGACAACACGATGTGAAAAGAGGCTTTTTCTCACCGCTTTTTAGGGCTGAAATAAGTTCGTGCGACTCTTCCATAATCGTCAAATCTGCTCCAAAATCTATGTCAAAAACATCATCGAACCCCAGCCTTCTGAGTGCAGAAATCATCTTCCCTTCGACATTTTCGCCAATTTTACTTCCAAAATGTTCGCCCAAAGTCACCCTCACAGACGGCGCCATTGCAACAATCATTCTCTTTTTCTTTTGTGCTAATTGTTCAAGCACTTCAAGTTTTTGAGATTTATCAGTTAATGCACCTGTTGGGCAGTTTATCAAGCATTGTCCACAATTTACACATGTGCTTTCGTTTATCTTTCCTTCAAAAGCACAGCCAATCTGAGTGTTGAAGCCCCTTTTACCCACACCTATGGCGTCCACAGACTGCACGACTTGACAAACTGCCACGCATTTTCTGCATTTTATGCATTTGCTATTATCCCTGACAAAAGAAACAGAACTGTCATCAATGTTTGACTTTGAAAATTCGCCAGAATACTTTTTGCTGTCGCAGTCATACTCGTCCGAAAGCGCTTGAAGTTCGCAATTCCCATTTCTCTCGCAAGACAAACAATCTTTATTGTGGTCGCTTAAAAGGAGTTCTAGCGTGCATTTCCTTGAAGCCCGAACGCGTGGAGAATTTGTGCGGACAATCATTCCCTCTGTCACAGGATATGTGCAAGCGGTGACAAGGTTTTTGACGCCTTCCACTTCAACGACACACATTCTGCAACCGCCAATTTCATTTATGCCTTTTAAATAGCAAAGAGTGGGAATTTTAACTTTTGCTTTAACGCTTGCAGTTAAAATTGTTGAGCCCTCTTCCACTTCCACAACAACATTGTCAATCGTAACTTTAATCATAATTTTTCCTTTCTAATTTTTTTTAACTGCACCAAAGTGACAACTTTTTGCACACAATCCACATTTTATACATTTTTCTTGGTCGATAACAAAAGGTTTTTTTATTTCCCCTGAGATTGCTTGTGTGGGGCAGTTTTTTGCACAAAGCCCACACCCGACGCATTTTTCCTTGTCTATTTCATATGTTTTGAGATCAACACAAACGCCTGCTGGGCATTTTTTATCTCTTATGTGAGCGACATACTCTTCACCAAAGTTCTCTATCGTTGACAAAACTGGATTTGGTGCAGTTTGTCCTAGGCCACAGAGTGAATTTTGTTTCACTTGAAAACACAATTCTTTCAGTTTTTCAAGGTCATTTTCTTCTGCTTTTCCTTTTGTAATCTTTTCCAAAGTTTCTAAAATTCGTTTTGTTCCAATTCTGCACGGAACGCATTTGCCACAAGATTCACTCACCATAAATTCCATAAAAAACTTTGCAATGTCCACCATGCAAGCATTTTCGTCCATCACAATCATTCCGCCACTGCCCATCATTGAGCCGTTTTTAACAAGATTGTCATAATCTATCTTAACTTCTTGCTTTGAAGCAGGCAGACAACCACCAGATGGTCCGCCCATTTGAACCGCTTTGAACTTTTTGTCATCTAAAATGCCACCGCCTATATCGAAAATCATTTCTTTGATTGTCATTCCCATTGGAACTTCCACAAGCCCTGTGTTTTTTATCTTCCCAGTGAGCGAAAAGACTTTTGTTCCTTTTGAAGTTTCTGTGCCGATGTTTGAAAACCACTCTGAGCCTTTCAAAATAATTTGAGGGACATTGGAATATGTCTCCACATTATTAAGCAGTGTTGGCTTGTCAAAAAGTCCTTTTTCGGCTGGATAGGGTGGTCGAGGTCGAGGTTCACCGCGTTTGCCCTCAATACTTCTCATCAGCGCAGTTTCCTCTCCGCAAACAAAAAGCCCTGCACCAAAACTTAAATCTATGTCAAAATTAAAGCCTGAGCCTAAAATGTTTTCACCCAGCACTCCAAATTTTCTGGCTTGCACAAGTGCTTTTTTTAAAACTTCAATGGCGTGCGCATATTCTGCTCGGACATAGATGTATCCTTTATGAGAGCCAATTGCAAAGCCCGCAATTATCATTGCTTCAATCACGCTTTGAGGGTCGCTTTCCAAAATGGATCTGTCCATAAATGCACCCGGGTCGCCCTCATCGGCGTTGCAACAGACATATTTTTCATCAGAAATACTTTTCGCAGTCATCTCCCATTTTTTTCCTGTTGGGAATCCACCACCGCCACGACCTCTTAGTCCGCTTTCTTTTACAATGTCAATAATTTGCTGTGGGGAAAGCGTTTTTAAGCACTTTTCAAGGGCAAAATAGCCGTCTTTTGCCACATATTCTTCAATTTTTAGAGGGTCAATTAGTCCACAATTTTGAAGAACAATTCGCCTTTGTTTTTTGAAAAAAGGCATCTCCTTCATTTCCACAAGTTTTCCATTTTGCACATTATAACAAATGTCGAGGGGAATTTTACCCTCAATAATTTGCTCTTTCATAATTCTTTTCACTTTGTCCACTGTCAAATGTCCATAGGCAGTGCCTTCGGGATAGATTATTGCAAATGGACCTTCTTCGCAAAGCCCAAAGCAACCGGGGCTTAAAACAGAGACGTTTTTCATATCTTTGCATAAGTCTTTAAAAGTTTGAAAAATATCCTCTGCGTCGTTAAACAAACAAGCCGTACCACCACACACAAGGATTTGCCTGAACTTTCCGCCTGTTTTTCTGTTTTCCACGATTTCAAAATATTTTTCTTTTGTTTCTCTTAGTAAATCTTTCATTATATCCTCTTTTATGACGGGTGACTGTCTTTAAAATCTCTTATTATCTTTTCCACTTTTTCCGCTTGAACATTTGGAAAAAATTGTTCGTCAATCATCATCACAGGGGCGAGCGAACAACAACCAAGACACCTGACTGTGTCCAAACTAAAATAGTCGTCTTTTGAACTTTCTCCCTCACAGATGCCAAGTACTCTTTTCACACTGTCCAAAACTTCGCCTGCCCCACGGACATAACACGCAGTGCCAAGACACACTGAAATTTTGTGTTTTGCGGGAAGTGATAATTTAAACTGCGGATAATAACTTGCAACCTCATAGAGTTTTTGGACGCTTATTTTTATCTCTATGCTTATAAATTCTAAAATCTCGAAGCACAGATAGCCAAAAATTGTTTGTGCTTCCTGCAAGCAAATTATGGGTGCGCCTTTTTTATGTTTAATTTTATCAATTCTTTTTTTAAGTTCTGTGAACCTAACATCTTCACATTTGTTCATTTTATCTCCAAAATTATATTGTTTTATTATACCGCGATATCTTATTTTTAAAAACTAAA
This sequence comes from Clostridia bacterium, assembly GCA_009929275.1. Taxonomy (GTDB): domain Bacteria; phylum Bacillota; class Clostridia; order Christensenellales; family UBA1242; genus UBA7862. Next base: position 17,463 of record SAAW01000007.1, on the reverse strand, counting down.
TGAAACAACTTAATTTAAAAACTTGTTAATTAAGTGAATTTTATATAAACTATGTTGTGAGGATAAAATGAAATTTATAAGTGAAGGAATAAAAAACGGCATTATAGCCGACAAATATGGCAAAAGAGGAAAAGAATTTCGATTTGGAATGCCAACTCTTTCGTTTCCTTTTGAAATAATTGATGCACCAAAAGGCACAAAATCTTTTGCTATTATATTTGAAGACCCCGACTCTCAGCCTTTTTGTGGGAAAATATGGGTGCATTGGTTGATTGCCAATCTTCACAGGACTTCTTTAGGAGAAAATGAAAGCAAAACTTCAAACGATTTCATTCAAGGAACAAACACGTGGAACGAAAATTGTTATGGCGGACCTTGCCCATCTGACAAGCCACATAAATATAAAATTTCCGTTTTTGCTTTAAGTGAAAATTTGCGACTCTTTGGAAACTTTTCGAAGACACAACTTGAAAATGAAATGAAGAATAAAATAATAGACACCACAGTAGTCTATGGCGTCTATTCAAATTAATTTATTTTTTATATTAAAATCAAAATATTATTGTTATTTTTTATTTTTCAATTTATCTAAGACTTGGGCGTTAAGTATTTCTGCATGCCTTTTTTTTCTTTTTCGCTTTTTAATTGTGAACTGCAAAGTTAAGGCAAGACCTCCAAAAATCATCAATCCAACTCCAAAAAAGATTGCAAAAAATGAAAATTTCTCATGGCTTTCGACTTCTAAAATCTGCCAGTTTATTGTCAAGTATGAATTTTGTTCATCTTCAAAGGTGTAGTTATCTGGGTCTATGAGAACAAGATATGAAGTGTATTCACCGACAGCAGTTGCCGTTGCATTGATGACATCAAAGTGTTCACTTTCTTCAATGGGAATGGCCTGTATTCCTCCTGTGTAAAAGAGATTTTGAGTGATTTCTGGAATGGCAACCACGGCTTTTTCAATGCTCCAACTTACACAAATTGTGTCGATAGTCCAGTTGTTCCAAATTGAGTTGTTATCATTCAAAGAAATTTTTGCTTCATAATTTCCTGCGTTTGTTGCCGAATAGTTTGAAACTGAAAGATATATGTTTGACATAACATTGAAAATAATTCGCTGTTCACTGCCGTTATAGACAAAAGAACTCTGAGAAGTTAGTGTTGGAATTGATTGGACTCTTCTATTTATTGTCCAAATAAGTCCACTTGTCGTCCCCACAATTTCAGTGTTTTCGCTGTCAGTTAAAATATAACTGCTGACTTTGGCAGTATATGTGCCGGCATTCGTCGCATAATAGACACCGCCATAAACTGGCGCTATTTCTTCGTTTGAAATATCAAGTCCGACTGAGTGTATTGTGTTTCTTTCATATGTAAAACTTGTGGTGTTTTGCCACGAAAATTGGGAAACATAAATCTGTTTCTTCAAAATTTCAAAGTTAAAATCATCGTATATATAAGCAGTATAATTGCTGGATTCAATCGTTTGAATTGTAATCCTATAACTTCCAGCATTCAGCAATGTTTTGCCGTCATTCACAATCACAGAAACTTCTTGTTCGGTGTTGTTCACTGTGATTAGCGACTTGTTAATTGTCTGAACCTGCCCATTATATATGGAGGAAATTGGTAAAGATGACCAGTTGACCGACGACTCCGCCTTTGACATTGTGAAATTGTAAACTTGACTTTTGGAATTATAGTTCTGCGATTGTGCCACAAAAATTGTGATGCCAATCAAAGACTCCGCCTCTGAATATGTGGTGAAAGTCGTTGTTTGTGATGAAAAAATTATGGTTTGCTCTTGATTATTCACTACAACATAGTCAGCAAGATTTTGAACTTGTCCCGTGTATGTAAAACTTGTTTTTGAAAAGGTGAAAGTTGGGTCTATCCTTAAAATAGAAAAACTCTTTGTAGTTTGTCCAGTGGAGTCTGTCAAAAGGTAGTTTTGACTTTCTGTTATCATTGTTGCGATGTAGTTGCCCGGACGGAAAAATTCATTTGGAGAATATGCACTGCCTGTGAAAGAATATCCCGAAATGGAAAAACTTAGCAAATGAGTAACATTGTTTATATCAAGATAAAAGGGGCTGATTTTGTTTGTTAAACTGTTTCCAGTGTAGTCAAAAGTTGTTTGATTGCCCACAACTCCCCAATTGAAAGTCACAAGTCTTTTTGTGATATCGACAGACAGCGCTTCAGTGGGTAAAATTGTGCTGAGAGAGTAGTCTTCGGCGTTTTCACCTATAAGTTGAAGTGAAGAAATGTCCACGGTGACGATTTTCCCGTTGTCGACATTTGCAGTCTGCGTCGTCCCTTTTCCGATGACAGAAAGTCCATCAACAGTTAAGTCGATAGTAAACTCTAAATCGATGATATTTGTTCCGTCGTAGACTCTATTGATTGGAGAAATTGAAGTTATAAAAACTGTTGTAGGCGAACTTAACGCTTCTTTTTCTGTTGATTGAGGTTGATTGTAGTCAACCTCCTCTATTATCTCGTTTGCTTGTGCGAAATTTTGCTGATTGACTGAAAGGCAGTGAATTGAACAAATTATGCCAAAAGAAAGAAGTATTAAAAATAAAAAATTTTTCATTAGATTGGATTTCAAAATTTTTCTCCATTTAACGACATAAATTTAAGAAAACCTTTAAAGATTTTTCATATTTTTTAAGATATGTTACTTCGACAAATCTTTTCTTTCATTACAGTATAGTTTTGTTCATCAATCGTTCCACTTGCACGCAATCTTTCGAGTCTTATCAAATCGTCAATGCCTTTTTGAGTGATGTTGTAGGGGACTCCGTCTTGCCCCGGAATTATGGTTATGCCATATTCAGAACTTTCAGCATCGCTCACTGGGTGAGTTATGTCGCTTGGATTGAGAGGTTCGCTTTGCTGTGCATTATAGTATGGGGCTTGATAAACTGATTTTTGATATTCTCCTTGATTGTTTGCATTTTGAAAAGAATTTACAACATTTTGCTGATTAAAATTATCAGTTTGTCCGCCATTTTTTAAGAATTTTGAAGCCTTTGAAAATGCAACAACTGGAATTAAAAAATTTAGCAAAGTTATGACGCACAAAACGGCAATTATGATTTGAGAAATGTATTGCACTCCAATGTAGGAATTTACATCTTCAAAAATTAAGGCAATATCTTCAGAAACAAATGAAAATATTAATACAAATGCGTTGTAGGCAAAAAATAAGAATTTAAGCATCATCATAAAGGCACAAGATTTTTTGCACCTTGCAAAACTCTCATCATCTTTTTTTGCAAGAGAAATCTCTTTGATTCCCCAAATCATCATAACAAGTGTGAAAAGTGCAAAAACCCCAGCAATTAACTGTATAAGCATATCAAAATCAAGCGAAAGATATTGAGTGAAAACATAATATATTGGATAAATAAAAATAAAAGTTATTAATTCGGCAATTACTGCTCCTTGGGTAAATCCTGTTATTAACTCAAACAAATAGCAAAGCAGAAATGCCATGCTCAAAAATAAAATTAATGATATAATTACTGTTAAAATTCCTGAGAATTTCACTACTTTTTTATTCATTTTCACCCCTTAAGAATCCTTTAATATTTCTAATTATATTTGTATGTAAAAATAAAGTCAAATAACTATACTCAATTTGCTGATAAAAAACATTGACTTGACAAAAATTTTGTTTTATACTCTATTTACTAGTTTAAAAGTTTATCAATTTAGGAGGCCAATTATGAACGCTAACATACAACCAAATTACCATGAAGTTGAAATTGAATGTGCTTGTGGAGAAAAATTTATAACAAAATCAACAAAGCCCGGCGATAAGATTAAAATTGACATTTGTAACAAATGTCACCCATTTTTCACTGGAAAACAAAAGATTGTGGACACAAACGGTAAAGTGGAAAAATTTCAAAAAAGACACAATTTGTAATATTTATTTTTTGAGTTTAAGAAAAGGGCGTCAGTCCTTTTTTTTTCACAAATTTTTAGATATTTCTTCGACATTCCCTGCTCCTAAAAATAAAAGCACACAATCTTTGAATTTGCTCTTTTTGATTTTTATAAGTGTTTTTTTGTTTGAATAGTCACCCTCAACTTCAAAATCTGGCTTATTCTCTAAAATCTTTTCTTTCAAATAGGTTGCGCTTCCCACATAGTCAAATTTTTCTCGTGCGGAATATGTCTTAACAAGAAAAAGTTTATCCACACCTTCAAAACAAGTTGTGAATTTGTCTATCAAATTCTTTGTGCGAGAAAAGGTGTGGGGCTGAAAAATGCAAATGATTTTTTTGTCAAAAACTTCTTTGCAAGTTTTGATGCTTTCTTTAATTTCTGTTGGGTGATGAGCATAGTCAATAAGGACAATATTACTTTCAAAATTCCCCACCTTTTCAAAACGCCTGTGCACATTTTCGAAAGATAAGAGTGCTTTTTTAATAATTTTTTTGTCAATTTTATAATGAATTGCGGTGCAAATTGCCATTAACGCATTTTGAATATTGTATTCCCCAAACACATTTAACGAAAAGTTTTCAACAAATTTATCCCCAAAAAAAACATTGAAAGAATATTTTTTTGAAATGTTTTTTTTCACATTTTCAATGTGATAGCCATTCTTATCGCCCACATATACAAGTTTTTCTTGTTCTCCCAAGTGTTTTTGACAAGAAATGTTTGCAAAACAAACCTCTTTTGCTTTTTTGGAAAAACTTGAAAAGGAACTTATTTCCTTGTTAAAAGTCTTAAAATAATCGAGGTGTTCCTCTTCAAAATTTGTTATAACGCAGACATTGGGTGATAAAGTTAGAAAACTATCTCTAAATTCACACGCCTCTGCGATGAAAAAATCTTTCCCTCCAATGAGCACATTGCCTTTGAATTTTTCAAACATTCCGCCAAGATGAACTGTGGGACATAACTTTGCCAATGAAAATATATGCGAAATCATTGCTGTTGTCGTCGTTTTCCCATGAGTGCCTGACACTGCAATCACATTTTTATAGTCATCACTGACATACCTCAAAAGAAGCGACCTTTCAATTGTTGGGACTTTATTTTTCCTTGCAAAAACGAGTTCGGGATTATCTTTTTTGATTGCCCCTGAAAAAACAACTAGATCGCAACCTTTTATATGCCGTGATTTGTGACCTATATAAACTTTTATCCCTTGCAATTTGAGTCTGTTTGTATTTTCACTTTTTGTGGAGTCACTGCCCGACACTTTCTTTCCGCTATTTTTTAGCAAAACTGCCAAGCCACTCATACTAATTCCACCAATTCCAACAAAAAATATATTTTTATAATTATCTAAAAACTGTTGCACAATATTAAATATGATTTTTTTATCAAATTTGTTTGCTATTTTAGCGATAATATTATAAAATTTATGCAGTTAAGGGATAATCCTTAAAAAAAAGGAAGGTATAGGACTTTGAACATTTCAGACATAAGAGTGAGAATGGTAAAAAAAGATGACCAAAAACTTAAAGCAGTGGCATCAATGACAATTGACGAATGCTTTGTTGTTCACGACATCAAAATTATCGAAGGTAATCAAGGTTATTTCATTGCAATGCCTAGTAGAAAAACTTTGGACGGCGAATATAAAGACACTGTTCACCCACTAAACACAGAGACAAGAGAACAAATCAGAGCTGCTATTTTGGCAGAATTTGAAAAAGTGCAAAAAGAAGCTCAATAAATTCACTTTTCAATTTATATCTCAGTTTAGCCAAAAAAGGATGCCTTTTTTTAAGCGTCCTTTTTTTATTTTTATTTATTTTTATTTATTTTTCTTTATTTTTATTTATTTTTTTAAAGTTATTAAATTATTCCTGTTATATTAGGGCAACTTTCTTCAAGTTTTTCAATTTTTGGATATTTGCCTTCTTGAGTCGTCCACGTGCTTCCAAAATTTTCTGAGCCAACATTTGCTTGGAAATTTTTAAACCCTTTGCCTCCGTTCCCTTTTAAGTCTGCTTCGGTGAGTTTTGTGCCAAAATTTGTCTTAATAGAACCTTCTGTTTGATATACATTTCCTATGATTGTGCTTGGATTAGTATAGTTGCTTGTGTCTGCACAAGTGGCAAAACTTACTCCATTTCCCAAAAATGTTATTACGCAATAATTCCCTTGAAGAACGGAAGAATTTATTGCCAAAACCACAAGTCCACCCGCTGAACTTACATCAAGTTTAATAACAGATGTGACATCTTTGAATGACCCTTCATAATTTGAGGTTGTTAGTTTGCAAATTGCGTAACAATCTTTTATATATCCATTTGAAATCAAGGCACTTAGTCCGCCGACAAGGAAACCTTGCAACTCCACTTTGCCATTAACTTCATCTCTAAGCCCCACGGAACTCCTGCTTATCTTGCCATATGAAATGCCTGCCAAACCACCTGCATAAAACCCTTTGATTGTTTTTGCGTTTGAAATGCTTTCATAGATTGAAGCAGATGAATTTGTGTTGTTTGCTTCATATCCGACCAAACCACCCACAACACTGCATTCGTCTATACTGAGATTGCTGACGTTGCCACTGGTGCTGGTGCTTTTTGAATTTGAAATTATTGTGTCGATGACACAGTCATTATCAACAACACAATTTGATATTGTCCCCTTATGATAGCCTGCCACACCGCCTACTCTTGATGAATGAGAACTCGTAACTTTCAAAGATGTTGAATAGACATATGCACGAGAAATTATTGAAGAACTGCCGTTTAATGATGTTGCCTCACCCGCAACTCCGCCCATATAAATCCTGTAGCCAGAGCCAGACTCTGCTGTGAAATTTGAACTGGCATAGACATTATATATGCTTGCTGTGTTAAGCCCTGCAATCCCACCAATAAATAAAGATGAGGTGTCTAGCAATCCGTCTGTTCTTGTCTCTCCAGAATAAATGTCTAAAATTGTTTGGCTATTATGTTCTTTGTTAAAATATATCCCGCTCGCTGAAACAAATTCAATTCTTCCAGCATTAAAACCTACTACTCCACCAAGATAACTTGCAAAAAGTTTGATGTTTCTGACAACTGAGTAGTTTGCTTGAGTTGCGGTGATGTTTGAATAGTTCTTTCCAACAAGTCCGCCAGCAATTACAAAATATTTTGCCGTTGCATCGACATTCTGAACACTCACAGATTTAATTCCATGTGAAATGTCGCCATTTTCACTCGCTCCAAACAATGTGCCGAAACAATCTCCGCCAATCTCCACACTCACGTTATTTATTGTTATTTCGCTTATGTTAGCACCTTTATTAACGCCCGCTAATACGCCCACTTTTCTGCCATTTGTGCCGATTATTCTGATATTATCAAAAGAAAGACCACTTATTGTTGCCTGTTTTGAAAGTTCTTTAACGAGCCCCACATTGTTTGCAACACTAGAATTTGTTATTGTAAGATTTTTAAGAACACATTCGTTTTCGCATACTATTGTGCCTGAAAAGATGTTTGGAATTGGGTGAGTGCTGTCGCCCCACACAAAACTTGAAAAATTAATCTCATATTTTCCACTTGTCAAAGTCCCAATGACTCTAAAAGTGTTGTTATCAACAATTGTATTTCCACTGATTGCATCATAAAATTCTTGTGCTGTGACGATATCCGAAGCAGTCAGCACTTCTCTGACGTCGATGAGATATGTTGACCCCACAGAAGAATAGGTGTTTATAATTGGATATTTCCCGCCCATTGACCACACAGTGTCAAAATCCCAATAGCGAGAATAGCCCGCAGATGTATAGATGGCTGTGACAAAATTTGAAGAAACAGCAAACTCTGTTGCTGACAAAAAGCAATTCGTCCTTGTGTCGATAACACTGCTTGGCGAAGACACAACGATTTGGCTTTGTTGGGATAAGGCCGTCTGTCCACTGAAATAGTTGCCCAAAATTATATTTTCATTAGATGAATTTATGTTGCTGTATATTATTCCGCCAATTTTTGGTTCATTTGTTCCGTTGCTTTTAAAGCCCATATAGAAATAGCAATCATAGAGTTCTGCAACTACTTCGTTGTCTCCCTCATTTTTGCCCACAATTCCACCAAAATTAGACTGGTTGTTTTTAACATATCCCTCGCTTGTCGCTCTATAATAACTCTCGGTTATTCTTCCTTTGAAATTATAGCCCACAACTCCGCCGTTAGTTTGAAGTGTTGTGCTGGTATTTACTGTTTCAATGCCTCCCTCAAAACCGCATCTATCAACAATAGGCTTTGAAGTGTTGTAGTTTAAAAATCCAACAATTCCGCCGATAGAACTCGTTGTCGTCGCTTTGTTTGACAATTGACCTGTTGCGATGCTTGTCTGTATTTTACCTTCGCTCTTGCCAACAACAGAACCCATATAAGTTGCATTTGCATTTATTGTTATATTGTCAAGAATAAGATTTTTCACAATTCCTGTGCTTGTTAAAGACGAAAAAAATCCGACTTCTGTGAGTGTTCCAATGGTTGTGTCGGTGATTAAAATGTTGCTGATTGTGAAGTAGTCTCCATCAAAAGTTCCTGAAAAATTTGAGATTGGAGTCCAGTTCCCCACAATATTTTCAGTAAAAATTATATCTGAGCCGAGTTTATAATTCATTGAAGTTAAATATTTGTCACTCACTCCAATCAATTTTAATTCTGTTTCATTTGAGATAATGTAGGGATAATTTTCACTTCCATCACAAACTAAAACATTTATGATAAGTTTGGAATAATTTCTGTTGTTTGTCGTAACGACAATCTTGCTTTCTCCACCAGATATAGCGGTGAAATACTCTTCGTTTGAACTATATGACAAAACATTTCCGCTCTGACTGACATCATAAGTCAAAGTTGTGTTTTCGTTTTTATTTTTATAGGCGACAAGGTTGCCTGTTGGCACAATCTCTCCAACATCAATGACTAAATATGAACTATTTATGTAGATTACTTCATTGTCGGCAGAAAAATAGTATATTGTAAGTCCAAAACTCACCACAGAGATTGCAATCAAGATAAAAATTAAAAATTTTTTCATTTCATCTCCCCCCACATTTTTGTTAATTTATTATAAACTACATAATTATTATTGTCAATAGACGTCGATTTTTTTAGCATAATAGACAAAAAAAGGAATGAAAAATTTCTCATTCCTCTTTTATTTTATTTGTGATTTTTTGTGCTGTTATTTGACTCATCAATTTGATTGTTATCCAAATCTTTTTTTGAAGAGACTGATTGCAATTTTTTGTTTATGCGTTTTAACTGTTCTTTTTGAATTGCTTTCTTATGCTTCTTCCTGCTAATTCTCACTGAGATGATTATTGCCAAAGTTATGAGAAGCACAGCCCCAATTATAATCACAATTAAGAGCACATTTTCATAGCCACTTGTCTCATAGACTTGGAAAGTATGGGTCTTTTTCACAACATAGTTTTCGCCAACAAACACAATGCTCACAACATATGTGCCTTGCGAAACAACATTAATAACCATTTTTCCATCTAATGTGTAGACAATCTCATATTCTGGAATTTCTCCATTCAAAAACTCTTTTTCATCAAAGATAACAGTAATTTTATTGTTATGAATTTCGCCCGTATTCCTCAAAATTCCGTTGACTAAAAGTGTGAAGTCACTAATCTCTTTTCTTGCTATTATATATGTTGCTGTGAGAGTGAGATTTTCCAAAATGTTTCCGCTTTCATCTTTGACGACATAGTTGTTTGCAACAGATGATTTTAATCTCAAAACCAAAGTGTAGATGCCAGCATTGGTCGAATTATCTAATGTGACAAGAATTCCGTCTACGTCATACACAGAAAGAGTGTAGTCGTTTTTGCTCAAAACTTCTAGCCCTCCGACGCGTGAAACTGTGTCGTTGTTGATAATTAAATCGCTATATGTTCTCGTCATATCGTCAAACGACAGCACAAGGTCTGCTTTGTTCACATAGATATATTTGCTTGGTGAATAATCTCCAAAATTAAAGTATGTGCAATAGCCCCGTGTGAAATGGGCGGTGATTAAGTAGGCAAATTCATAAATAGTCCCGTCACCACCAGCGTCAAATATTGTCTGTGAGGTGAACTCTATGCTCTCTCCTAAGAGGCTTTCTTCAATGATTTCACCGTTTGAATCAAAGTATATTTTCTTATATGTGTAGTAGATATCGTTTGTGTTTGCAAATGCTGTCGTCCCCAAAATCTCAATCTTATTTATTCTAGACAAAGTTGGAGAGTTTTTATAGGTGATTGTCTGTGAATTTTCTGCAAACTTAATTAAATCAGTGTTTACTGCCACTTGCGTGATCTGAATTGTTACATTAAAGGTTGTTGAATTTTCACCAGAGATAAAGTTTTTGTCTGTTGGATAGAATTTGATTGTTCGAGTTATGAACCCGACTGAGAGCAAGACTTCACTCCCGTTCACCCACTCAGCCGTGCCTTGAACTTCCGTCCACGTTTCAAGATAGATGTTGTAATAAGTAACCAAATAAGGAACGATTAACCCGTTCTTAGCGACGGTCGACTCATAATCTCTCACGACGACAATCCCATTTTGACTCGATAGTTCCACTTCGCTGTGGGTGTCTGAAGTTATGCTTAATTCTCCTCGCAAAGTTGGAGAAATAACATTAATTGTAACATAAATTCTCTCCGAAAGAGTTTCTCCAAAAGGATTGTAATTTCTGTTGTTAATGGACTCATAGTTATAAATAATTGCAACTTTGTTTGCTCCGAAAAACAAGTTTTGCTCAGAATTTTCAAAAATAAATCCGATTGGCAAAGTTATGTCTAAATCTCTAACAATTAAACCTGTTTTATAAATCTTTGATGGAACTTCAAAGCCTGCAAGCATATCTTCTATTGTTTCTTTTAAATAGTCTGCTTTTTGAACATAAATCTTAATTGAAACTTCGGCAATGTTATAATTCTGTTTTTTGCCGAAAAGACTTTTTGGGAAGCCACCATTCACAATTGTGTCATTATCTGTTGCGTTAAGTGGATTATAGGTAAGCAACAATACATAAGCAGTGCCACTTGCTGTGAGAATTGAAGAATTTCCATTTTGCGACACAACCCATTCCCATGGATTTTTGATGTAAATTGACGACGCTGTTAGGTTTGGATTGTATGTGACATATACTGTCTTATATGCAAAAATGTTTGCGTCCAAATTTCCTCTGTACAGCCTCACTTTCACAGAAATGTCTTTATAATCTTCATATAGTGTCGAATTTCCATTGTATTTAGCAAAGAATGTGAATTCAAGGTATTCTTCATTTGCATTAATGACATACTCTGCTTTATCCAAATCAACATCTCTCTCATAATATGTTTTTGTGATGTCTGCTGAATCTTTTGATGCAAGAATTACAGAGACAAAATTTCCATTTTCAATGAAATAATATGTTCCCGCAGTGATATCGTCAAAGTCAACTTGTTGATATTGCCAGCTGAACCCGTCTGGGAGGACAACATCGGAAAGTTTAACTCCCATTTTATAGTAGACCGCTTTATATTCGTTTCCGTCACTATAAAGGTTAAACGCGTCTTCAGTGTAGACACCTTTTTGCACGGTGAATGATAACGTCACAATTAAGTCATTATGAGTTGCTGTGTTTGGATTGTAATAGGCATAGACATTATAATCGCCTATGGTGTTCAATTTTATTGTGGAAGAAACCCAACTCAACTTTGTGATTTGCTCACAATTGGAATTCACAATGATAAGGTCTGCTAAGGTTGACACACTGTTATATCTAATCGGTTGTGTGATAGATGTGGCGCCTGCTGGGACAATATAATAATTGCTTCCAATGTCATTTTCAAAATCTGCCTGCGTGGCTGTTGCCTTGACAATTTGGAAAGTCTTTGTGGCATTTCCGGTGTAGTTATTTATAAAACTTATTGTTATGTATGCCAAACCATAATTCACATTGTTTTTATATGAACTGAGTGTGTAATCATTTGTCGTTAGAATATTTACTTTCCCATTTTCGTTCGTATAGGTGATTGGTCCAGAAGTGTAGATATACACCCCGTCGTGCATTACATAGTCTGGAGTGATTGCAGAGCCTGTGCCAACTTGATCATAAATTGTTGGAATATTAAACGACAAAGCGTCATATTGCCTTGAAGAAATGGTGAAAGTTAGCGTCAATTTTATTCCGCGATAGTTGTCATCAAGTTCAAACACGACTGTGGCAGTTCCAATGTTTAAGTTGTTAAAATATCCAAAAGTGCTGTCCCTTTCTGCAGTAATTGAGATATCGCTATTATAGATTTTAACAATTTCTTTACCGTCGATTGTGATGTTAAAATATGTTCCTTTAATAGCGTCCGTCCCGTCAACTAGTTTAATATTTTCGCCTGTGAAGAATTTTATACTGCTTCCGGTCAATGTAATATTGCCGTCTGTGATTACTTTTTGGATAATATTGAAATTCTTGCTCTTTAGCCCTGTATAATTTCCTATCCCTCTGACTGTTACAGTCGCAATCCCAACATTAATGTTGCTTGTGTAATTATCAACAACAAAATCCACACCATTAACAAGAGTCTGTGTTGTCGTCCCGTTGTCATATGTTATGATAATCGACGACTCCACATTAATTGCACTTTTATAATTATATGTTTTGTCTGAGATGTCAGAAATAACAAAATCTTCAACCCCGCCCGTTGTGCTTGAAAGAGAGCGAGAAACAATTGTGAACTGAATGTCTTTCGTTCCTGTGAAGTTGCCGATGCCCGAGATTGTTATTGTTACAATGCCAACATCAACATTTGCTGAATATGGTGCAATTGTAAAGTCTGTTCCCAGCACCAATATCTTTTCAATCTCTCCAATTGTAATCTTGCTTGTGAAGTCTTTTGTGATTGCCAAGCCTGTGAAAACTTCGCTGTTTGTTAAACTTTGAGCAAAATTAAGCCTGCTTGAAGTTAGTTCTGTTCTATTTATCGTGTAGTCAATGATGATTGTTCCGCTGTAGGTATTGTTTGTCCCTCCAAAATTAACTATTATGGAACCTGTTCCTGCGTCTGTATTATTTGTAGAAATATCATCACTTTGAAGAAGAGAATTTTGGAAATAGCCATTTATTAGGTTTTCAAAATCACTTATTGTAAAAATATATTCTGAAGAATAGTTTGTTTCTTTAAGTTTTATGACTAAATCTTCCGGAGAAATCATCATTTCGCTTCCGTTATAATAAATCGTTTCCCAGAAATTTATGTTAAGGTCACTAATACTAATCTCAATCTTTCCGATGCCAAAATTCCTCGAAGTTTCGCCAGAATAATTTCCGCTTAACACTATGCCAATCATTGGAAGTTCGATATCTGTCTTGTCTGTGACCCATTGGCTCGTTGAGGTGTTATAGGAATGCGAAATTCCCTGATTCCTGTAATACACCAAGGTGTAGTTATTCTCTGGCACTGTGTTTCCGTAAGCATCTTTAATCACAGGTTTTGGAGTTACAAAATCCTTTGTAAATCTGTATATATAAATTCCTCCCACTTGTGCTATTGGTTGGTTTCCACCATTACTCAAATCAATTGTCCAAGTTGAAATGTCATATGACTGAGGAATGATTGTGAAGAAATATGTGTAGACTCCAGTGAAGTTGCCATTTCCTTGAATAGTAAGCGACGCTATGCCTGCATTTGTGTTGTTTGAAAAACTACCTTCAACAATTGTGAAATCTTCCAGATATTCGAGAATTTCATCTTTTAAAGTGAAACGATAGGTTATATCATCTCCAGAAAGAATTATTGCAGAACCTGTGTATGATTTCTCTAAGGCAGAAAATACAAATTCATTATAATGAGTGGCAATATTCCTCTCGACAATCTTAAAAGTGCTTGTTACATCACTTCTATAGTTGCCAATTCCATTAAGGACAAAACTTGCTGTGCCACACTCTGTGTTGTTGGAGTAGCTTATTGTGTAATCTCTGTTTAAAACTAACCTATAAGTCCCGTCTGTAATCGAAATATTTGCAGTTGGAAAAATTGCTGAACCTGTATATTCCTTATCGCTGATTACTGAAATGGAACTTGACAGAGTTTTAAGACTTCTTGCTACGATGTCATAATAGACAATGCAATATTCATTAAAATTGCCCATTCCTTTAATTTTGAGTTGATTATTTGTGCCGACACTCTTGTTGTCGCCGTATGTTGTGCCGTCACCTCTCACCAATTCGAGCATATAATCTTGCAATCTAACCAAATTCTTATTGCTTGTTGTGGAGAAAATGGTCAAATTTGGAGTGACATCTGTCCTTGTGTAACTCTCATTTTGAAGATATTTTGTGGCTAAAATCATAAGTGTTGTTAAAGTCACACTAATATCATCAGGCGACGAAGTTGTGCTTGAAACTCTGAGAAGCCCGCTTTCAATTGCTTGAAGAATGCTCATGGCCGTTATCCTAAAAGTAACAACAATTGAGGAATTTGAGTCAAAATTCCCAGCACCTGTGACCGTTATTGACGCCGTGCCCACATTAAGATTGTTTGCATAAGCAATTGTATAATCGTTTGTTAGTTGTAAAAGTTGAGATGAGGTTACCACTCCATTTCCGTCCACACCAGTTATTAAGTGGAAATAGAGAGTTTTTGTTATGGCATTCCCCGAATAGACGCTTGAAGAAATTGTGTTTGTTGGCAACTGTCCCACAATTGAAGCATTTTCACTTACAATAAATTTATCCGAAGTGAGAAGTTGAGGTGAAATTGTGAAATATATTGAGGCACTGCCACTATAATTTCCACCTGTTATGTTAAACGACAAATAAATTATCCCTAAGCCTGCGTTTGTGTTATTGTCATAGCCAGTGACTGTGTAATGATTTGACCTAATGACAAGATAGTAAGAACTTGCTTCGCTGACTGTATACAAATATTTTAATTCGGAAATATTAGGCTCAATTTCAAAACCTGTATAATAATATTTGCTTTGAGCATATGTGACAGAAAGGTTGCTCGAATTTATTTGTAATTTTGCTATGTTAAAGTAAATTGTGTATGTTCCTGTATAGTTGCCTGTCCCTTGAATGGTGACACTGCCCGCGTTGTCACCCGCGTTGATGTTCTCGCCATAACTTATTATGTTATATGTCACGTCAACATTATTATATTTGACAGTAAGCTCGCTTGCCGTTGGAGCAATTTGCTTGCCAGTGTATGTCTTTGCCACAACTGTTGGGGCTGGACTAAGAGAAGTCGCTCCGCCAACAAGAGATATATCTCGTTTCTCAATTTCAAAAGCAATTGTCTTTTTCCCAGTGAAATTCCCTGCACCGTCAATTGAGATTGACGCCGAACCGACATTATAATTAATTTTGTTTCCATTTGTGTCGACTGCCGTCTTATCAATAACATATGCAGTTGTTTCGCTTAAAGTCTGCCATGTATATGAACCTGTTCCTGTGTATGGAGTGGAACTTGTTAACCATTCTGGGCCATACCATTTGACCACAATCGTTGGGAAATAACTCGTTGCTTTGAAATAATAAGGTCCTGCCTCCATTATGACATCTATATCATCGTTATTAGAAATATCAAGTGCTGTTATGTCATACCTAAGATAGACACTTCCGGTGTAGTTATAATAAAGAGAATTCTTATCTTTTGTTATGTCCACTTTCACATAATATGTCCCGACGCTTCGTGGGCCACCATAGTTGTTACTAACGGCAACATATTGCCCGCTTGTTGAATTATATGTGTAATATCCCACTGTGTTTCTGTCATAATCGAAATATATTGAAGTGCTACTTCTGATTGAAGATACTTCAGGCTTAATGACAAGTCCGTTAAACTCTATGGATTTACCCGAAGTGAAGTCATATCTGTTTTCAATGTCCGAAATTGTGACTGTTTTTCTCTCGATTGTGAAAGTTTTTGTCATTAAACCTTGAACATTGTTTCCTGTGCCTTGCAATTTGATTGTTGCTGTGCCTGCGTTGATATGATTTAGATAGTCAACGTTGAAATCCGTCCCTAATATTAATTGTTTTAATGTTACCCCGTCGTTTGAAATAACTTTGATATAACTTACAGATTGATTGTTTTGGAAAGATTTTGTTATGGCGCTTCCTGTGAAAACAACCGACTCTGAAAGAGAGGCGTCATAACTAATTGATTTCCCAGATGGAAGATTTGAACCATCTAGTTTTAACTGCTGGATTGTATAATATTTTGTGAGTGTTCCAACATAATTGCCTGATGTGAGAACTATTTGAACGTATGCACCAGAACCTGCATTAATTGTGTTGCCCAAATAACTGACATTATTGCTATTATAATTGATTTGTGTAAGAGTCCTTGCGCCAGTTTCTGAGTTAACTGAAATGTAATTTAGACTGGTTATTATTGGCTCTTGAGAAACACCACAATAGACACAGTTTGAATCGTCTATGATAAGTTCGACATCTTCATTTGTGATTGACATTCCATTCACCCAAAGCGTGCCTTTGTCATAAGTTGGGTCTATAATTATCTCATATAAACTGTTGTTAAATTCTGCTGTTATGCTCTTCAAATAGTTGCCCACTTCGTAATCCGTATAATCTTGTCCATCAAGGAATTTTGGCAAAAGTTCGACAAGGATAGAAGTCCTATCACTGGCAAAAACAAGTGAGGAATTACCTCCAACAATTATATCTTCTATTGCTATGTCATAACTTGAGTCATTTGGGTGATCTGTGTCACGCCTATAATATGTTTTCACACCACCTTCTTCTGTGTAGATAAAGGTGAGTGATGCTTCGTCAAAATAGCCCATAGTTGCATCTGGGATTATAACTGAAATAATTTTCCTGTCTATACTAATGATAGATGTTTGTGAATAAGCAGACACATATGTCCCCGTTCCCTTTTGTCCGCCATCTTTGAGTGCCCGAATATTCACTTCTCCGACGCCATAAAAATTTATGACAACTTTTCTCACTCCTGTGACAACAAGTGCTTGAAATGCTGTGAAATCTGTGTCGTTCGCATTTATCTCATGAAATTCTATTGAACAAGGCACATTTCCATTGCCACTGATGCTAGAATTCGACTTCACCAAAGTGGAGTTGTATTCAATGTTATATATATCGTCATCTAAATCCTCACCACCTGTGATGAACAATGTTATTGAACTTCCATAGAATGTTTCTATTGTGTAGTTATTAATCATCTGAGAAAAATTTTCACCATTTTTATAATACAGTAAAACTGGGTTCCCTTGAGTGAGCCCTGATGGCAAGAAAACATTTGCTTCGTTTGCTGTCGTGGTTGAAATCCTTGAATAATTTGAATAGGTCGTCCCTGAAAGAGAATTTGACACAGGGTCAAAATAGATTGTTGGGTGATATGACGAAGTGTTTGTTTCCGCATAAGAAATTATTGTGTAGGAATAGTTATTCCCTTTAAGAGCGTTGCCAATAATATCCGTGTATGTTGTGTAATAACTTGCAAAA
>SAAW01000059.1 GCA_009929275.1 Clostridia bacterium | reverse complement strand
CAACAAGTTTTTAATTTTATATTCGATTGTAAAAGGTGGGAATTTTGTGTTTTGACTTTTTTTATCAAGTTGAAACTGCTTGCGAATCAATTATGTCATTTATTTTCAGGTTTTTATACTTATTTTTTCAGAAATGGGCAATATTTAATTAGTCCGCAAAAAGCAGCGAAAAATGATTTGTTGACTATGATGCAAATGATTTGCTAAAAAACGGCATCTGGTCAGGTGAGCGGATTCGTGGTAGTTCTTCAACCACTTGCATAATTCCTTTTTTGCAAAACGGACATTTGTAAATATCAAAGCCAGTTAATCTATTGATTCGTTGTTGTGTAGTCTCTTTTGGTTTGATGACCATTTTGGGGTTTTGGACTTTTTGTTCTGCTCTGAATTTACTGCTATAAATGCCATAGTAGCGGATTTTCACAAAACCTTTGGGAAGAATGTGTTGGCAAAAACGACGCAAAAATTCAATACCAGGCAATGTTGTTGGTTTTTGTCGAGCATTATCACGATAGTCTTTATGAAGAAATTTCACGTCCGAGTCGTTAACATCCAGAATTCGCTGATTGCTGATGGCTACTCGATGGGTATATTGACCAAGATATTTGATAATATGTTTGGGTTGTCCCAAGGCTGGCTCACAATGAACGTTCCATGGTTTTTCCCAAGCCTGATTGCAAATTGTTTGGTGTTCATGCCACAACTTCTTTTTTGTCAACTCCTTTTTGATGATTGTCATTAATTTGCCACGAAAAACGGAACTTAATTGAGTGACCGGATAAAGATATTTTCCGCTTTTGCCAATGGGTTTCATGTTGCCAGCTAACGATATCCCTGTAGCAGGAACAATGCAATGGAGATGGGGATGCAAACTTAGGTTTTGCCCCCAGGTGTGTAGCATGCAAATAGCACCGCCTTCCACTCCAAAATGGGTGTACCCAAAAGTGCGAAGGGTGTCCCAAGTCGCTTTGAATAAGCTATTATAAAACCAGCCACTATTAAGCAAGCAGATTGTGTTGAGTTCATGCGGCACCGTAAAAACGATATGATAATGTTTTACCGATAATGTTTTTTCTTGCAAATCATCAATCCAAAACGCTTGCTTTGTAGATTGACATTTTGGACAATGACGATTTCCACAACTATTGTAACTGATGCGTGTTTTTCCACAACAATTACAAATCTCTTTGTGACCACCCAGTGCAGATGTTCGACATTGCAAAAGAGCTCTCAAAACACGTTGTTGATATTCGTTCGGATGATGTTTTTCAAGAAACTGATTGCCAAATTTTTGAATCACATCCGAAATTTCCCATTTTGGGTGATTCATTATTCACAATTATATAATCTATCCAACGGACTATGAGCTTTTTGAACATCGCATTGAGCAATGTGCAGATAAATCATGGTGGTAGTGATTTCAGCATGACCGAGCAATTCTTTGAGGGTCACAATATTTACACCCTGTTCCAGTAAATGGGTGGCATAACTATGGCGAAGCGAATGAAGATTGACAGTTTTGGAAATGTTTGTTTTTTTTAAAGTTTCTCTCATAACCCAACTCAAACCTCTGACACTATATCGCCCATCGGGTTCTTTGCCGTTAAAAAGCCAGATGTATGGTTTTTCAACTTCAAGATACTTTTTAAGTCCTTTGGAAATAACATTTGACAATGGAACGATTCGGTCTTTTTTGTACTTACTTTGGCGGATGTGAATGGTTTTTCGTTCGAAGTCGATATCTGAAATTTTCAGATTAATTACTTCTTGCCCTCTGAGTCCAGCCGAATAAATTAAAGTGAGCACGATTCGGTGTTTTAACAAAGCTGGAGCGACAAAAAGTTGTTTAAGTTCTGTTTGATTTAAAATAATTGGTAATTTTGTGTCACGCTTAAGAGAAGGCAGTGCAATGGCACGTTTGGTTTGTCCAATCATGCGGAAATAGTATCTCAAGCCATAAACGGCATGTTTGAAACTACTGCGTGAAGGAGATTTTGGGTCGAGAGCCAATGATATAAGAAGTTCATTGATTTCATCATCGCTAACAAATTCTGGCAACTTTCCAAAATGCAAAGAAATCAGAGCAATTCGACGAATGTAATTGTTTAATGTACTTTTGCTTTGCCCTTTTAAAATAACTTGCTGTTCAAAGGTTTTGTAAACTTTTTCAAAACCATCAACGGATAAAATTGCCTGCTCAACAATGGTAGGCATCGATCTTTTGTTTCTCATAAAAAAACATTTTTA
>SAAW01000058.1 GCA_009929275.1 Clostridia bacterium | reverse complement strand
AAACAAAGGAGCGGTTGCAAATAAGAATGTTCGCTAGATAAAAAAAAAGTTTGGCAAAATTAAGCATTGTTCTTGTCTGTCAGTATTTTTTGAATTAAATTCGAATTCATTTTTGTTTTTGGAATTGAAAAATCGAACCATGTTTGCAAGGGGAAATCGGTTCCATTTTGGTGTATGAAATTATATATTGATTTTCGCAGACCAAAGCTGTATAGTTCATGTTTGCAGCCTTTTTTATCGACATGTTCAACTGCATTTTGCAAAAAGTGATGAGGAGGTAAATCAATTTTTCGCACTCCAAATTTTTCGGGATTTATTCCAATTGGACTGTGAACAGTCATGGTGAATCGATGCCAGAAAGCACTTTGCAAAAGTTGATGGTTAAAAAGCTGACGCACTACTTCCAAAGCATCTATGGTTTCTTGTGTTGTTTGAGTTGGAAAACCATACATCAAATAGGCGTGAATCATGATTCCCGATTGTTGAAAGTGGGAGCAAGTTTGTGTTACTTGTGCAATGCTAACTCCTTTTTTCATTTTTTGCAAAAGTCGGTCGGATGCCACTTCAATGCCTCCGGCTACGGCAATACAACCTGATTTTGCCAGTAATTTGCACAATTCAAGCGTAAATGTTTTTTCAAAGCGAATGTTTGTCCACCATCTGATTTTTAGTTTTCTTTCTAAAATGCATTCAGCAAGTTTTCGGAGGACTGCTGGAGAAGCGGCTTCGTCAACAAAATGAAAACCATTCCATCCAGTTTCTTTCATAAGGATTTCCATCCGGTCGCACAACTGCTCAGCATCTGCCATGCTGTATCTTTTGATGTAATCTAAGGAAGTGTCGCAAAAAGCACACTGATGCCAATAACATCCATGAGAAAGCATCATTTTAATCCATTTTCCTTGACTCCAAAGATTGTGCATTGGATTGCTTGTTTCTGTTATCGTAAAATATTTGTCTAGTGGCAGTCCGTGGTAGTTTTGGGCAGGTAATTCGGAATGTTTGAAATCTTCTGATGGGAAATCATCCATAAATAAAATTTCGTCATTTTTTAGAAGAAAAGTGCGTTTTAAAGGGACATTTTCGCCATTAATCTGTTTTAGGATTTGCAATAAAGGTAGTTCGCCATCATCCAAGCAAACAAAATCTACTATTTCAAAAAGTTGTTTTTCTTTTAATTCTCTCAATTCTGTATTTATAAAACCGCCACCAATGGCGATTTTAATATGTGGATATTTCTCTTTTACAAAAAAAGCAGCTTTTAATGCCATGATGAAATTTCCGGGAAAAGGAATGGTAAATCCAATCATTTTTGGATTTTTCTCTTTTAGCTCTTTGTCCAGAATTTTTAGCATTATATCCGTAATAACGGTATCACGAAGAATCGCTTTATGGATTTTTTTGAAAGAGACGTTTTGCAGAACAATTTGTTCGGCATAGCGACTAAAACCAAATCTTGAATCTACATTTTCTGCTAAAAAGTCCCCAATTTCTTCAATAAAAATAGAAGCCAAAAATTCAGCTTTTTGTGAAGATGAGTTTTCAAAATCGGGAAGTGAATGGTGTTGAATATGATAACGCTCTCCTTTGGGTAATTTGTTTGCTAAAATCGCTTTTTCAAAATCAGGATTTAATCCTTGTAAAAATGAAATGACAGCGTCAATATTTTGAATGTAGGACTCTTTGTTTTTCAGAAAAGCGACTGCGTTTTTTGATTGTTTTTTGGTTTGTATGTTCTTTAGTGCCGTTATTAATCCTTTTTTTGAAAAAAGTTCCAGCAAAGTGAGAAGACTAATGTCGCATTGTTTGGCACTAAATCCCTTTGTTTCCAAAAAAGACTTCAACATTGTTGTAGCCGGATACGGACAATTCATCTGAATAAATGGGGGCGTGATAAGTAAAATATCGAGTTGTGGCAAGTCTAACATGTTTTTATAAAAAGGTTTTATTTTGGAAGCATTGCTGCAGCTTCTGCTATTTTTCGATCTGCTTCGTTTTCAAATTTTAATTCAATGCCATGAGGTGCTGGACGAGTGTTTTCGTCCACATGTACAAAACTGATAAATCCACTGACAAGTTCTTGTTGAGATTTGTTATTGTATACTCTCACAAGAACAATCATGCTGCTTTTCCCAACATATGCTAGTTTGCTTTCAAAACAGATGCTATCGCCGCCTTTAACAGGATATTTGAAAGTCATGCCATGAATTTTTAGGCATACTATATTTCTTGGGTTGAGATATGATGAAACAGCGATAAATCCTGATTCTACAAACCATTCTGCGGTTCTGCCCGCAAAAAGAGTTCCATGGTGATTTAAATCTTCGCCTTTTACAAGTCGGTTCGTTG
>SAAW01000025.1 GCA_009929275.1 Clostridia bacterium | reverse complement strand
GATAAAATTCATGTAAACCAGGCAACTATAAGTAAATGGGAGAAAAACAAATCTGTCCCAGATATTTCCATGCTTCCTGTGTTATCAAAGCTGTTTGGATAACATTAAAATAGTAAAACGAAAAGACGGGAGATATTTTGCAAGATTCACAATAAATGGAAGACAAAAATCAATCTATGGAAAAACTCAAATTCAATGCTATGAAAACCTAAAACAAGCAATCAAAGAGATGAAAAATAATCCAACACAAAAATCATACAATAACATAAAACTATATGCCTGGCTTGAACAATGGTATACGACATATAAGGTTCCAAAACTAAAAGAAGGAAGTGTATACCAGATAAGAAACTGCATTGAAAATCACATAAAGCCACATATTGATAATATTCAATTAAATAAAATCAGGCCTATTGATGTCAACAGTGCATTAAACAAGATAGCTTCAAGCCGAATGAAAAAATACACGTATGATTGTTATGTAGAATCGTTAAGAGAAGCCTATAAAAATCAAATTATTAGGATCAATATCTCTGAAATGCTTGAAAAGGTCATTCATATTAGAGAGAAAGGGCGAAGTTTAACCGTCAAAGAAAGAGGAATATTCTTTGAAAACACTAAAAAAATCAAATATGGGAAAATTTTTGAATTTATGTTATTTAGCGGATCCAGACCACAGGGCGCTCGAAATCTTAAATGGCAAGATATAAAAGAAGATAAGATTTTTATTAACGAAACAAAATCAGAAAACGGGCCAAGATTCATTCCACTATTTGAGAGTATAAAAAAACTTCTTCAAGATATTAAAAAAAATAATGAATTTGTTTTTCCAATTTCCGAAGCTATTATAAAAAAGAATTTTAAAAAATTAAAAAATTTATGTGGCTTTGAATTTACTCCAAAGGATTTGAGGCACACATTCGCAACAATTTGTGGAGAAATTGGAATAGATGACATGACACTTGCAAAATGGATGGGACATGGAAATCCAAATACAACAAAACAATATTATAGAGAAGTTTTATCTGATTTTGAAATAAAGCAAGCTGAAGTATTAAATAGCATGTTTAAGAGCGAATTTGACACTAAAAATGACACTAAAAATTGATAAAAAACAAAAAAATGCAAACCTTTCGATTTGCACTTCCCGCTAATATAGCGGATTTTGGCTCCCCGGGCCCGGCTCGAACGGGCAACCTATCGGTTAACAGCCGAGTGCTCCACCATTGAGCTACCGAGGAATATAGTTGTCTGAAAGTATAAGCTACAAAGGATTGCCCCTCTATAATCTTTCCCTCGGTGGAATTAAATACTCTCAAAAACCTCGCATCTATTACAAAAAAATTTATAAAATCATTCGTTTTTAAATGCTGAAAATATAATAACAAAACTTAATCACAAAGTCAATGGAATTATTAAAAATATTTTGTAAAAATAATAGTATATTTGGGTCATAATAACATAAATAGAGAGGTAATCAAATTTGTTGTTGGAGCGATTGTTGCGCTTTATAAATTTCGTCGTCTTTGCTCAAACTTTTGCAAACAAGAGTGTCGTAGCCGTCCTTCTCAATTAAATATCCCCTATGCTCATAAAAATCTTTCGCAAACTCGTTTTCAGGGAAATACTTACCTTCGATATAATAAATTTGGTTTTGCCTGGCGAAATTTTCCAAGTATTTTAGCATCTTTGAACCAATACCCTTATGTTGATTGTCGCTAAAAGTTTCAATTTTGTATAGCCAAATCTTTCTAATATAACTATCTTTGCTGACCTTGAAAGTCATTTGCCCAAGTAAACTATTGTCCAAAGACAACGCGCTTACGGTGTAGTAGTTACGAATGCTATTATAATCGACATTTAAAAAGATATCCGTCCTATCATCAAAAACAACTTTCATTTTCTCTCGTTTTAATTTTAAAAATTCAAATTATTTACAAAAGAATTTTATCACCTTTAATATAATTATGCAAGATTGAATTTTTTCGACTATATTATTTCTTTTTTTGCGCAAAAATTGAGAATTGATGCAATTTTTCCTCAATGAACGCGAAAGCAATTTTGTATGGTTCATCTGTGGTCAAATTTACCTTGACAATTTTCAAAAGTTCTGTCGGCGTGTCCGTGCAACCCGCGCTCAAAAATTTTTTGTAATCCGCGACCGAAATTTTTCCTGCCAATATATTATTCACGATATTTATGGCACTGATGAACCCAGTTGCATATTTATACACGTAAAATGCGTTATAAAAGTGCGGGATTCTGCTCCATTCAAACTTTACTTCGTCAAAAATTTTCACCTTATTGCCAAAATATTTTTTCACAAGTTCGAGGTAGGTGGAGTTTAAAATATCCGTTGAAAGTTCGGCATTTGCCTCCACTTTTTTGTGCATAATTTCCTCGAAATTCGCAAACATTGTTTGCCTGTAAATTGTGGAATAGCACTCCATCAAAAATTCGTGGAGGTAGTATTTTTTCTCGTCGTCGCTCTTTGAGCGCAAAGACATAAAATTGTTCAAAAGTAGTTCATTTACGGTGCTAGCAATTTCCGCCAAGAATATCGTGTAGCCGGAATTCACCACGCTTTGGTTGTTGTTTGACAAAATACTGTGGACAGCGTGCCCGAGTTCGTGCGCCAAAGTGGACACATCATTAAACGTCCCGACGAAGTTTAAGAGAACACGTGGAGATTTTTTGACCGCCATCGTCTCGTATGCTCCGCTGGTTTTGTTTTCGGTTGGGAAAACGTCAACCATTCGTTTTTCGACCATATCTTTAACATAATTAACGTAATCTTCGCCGAGAACCGAAAGCGCATTGCAGACAATTTCCGTGGCTTCCTCATAAGAATATTTGGACGAAAGACGCAGTGGACAAAAGAACAAATCGCTGAGTTTGAATTGTTTTAGCGAAAACATTTTGCGCTTTATCTCAAAAAACTTTTGGTTTAAATGTAAATTTTTCTCCACATTTGAGAGCAAATTGTTATATACTTCCCTCTCTACTTCCTCGTAGAACAAAGCACTTTGTGTTGCCGACGAAAACTTTTTTGCCTTTGCATAAAACGCGTCTTTCTTCACACTGCCCAAGTAGTTTGATGTAAGAAAATTGTTAAATCTTCCATATGCGCTTTGCAGTTCACGATAGGCATTTTGTCGCAAAACCTCGTCGGCACTTTGAAGATAAATCATCGCCTGACTGTTTGACATTGCGAGTTGCTTGCCACGCTTATCAAGAACGGCTTTAAACTTCAAGTCCCCATCTTGAAAGCATGTAAAATTAGACGAAAAATTTGATGAAAATGCCCCAGTAGACGAAAGCAACTTTTCACTTTCCTCCGGCAAAATATGCTTTTTTTCTCTTTTGACATCTCTAATAATTTTAGAAAAATCTGCAAATGAACTGTCCAGAGATAATTTGTCTAAAAATTCGTCACTTAAAGCACAAAGTTGTGGAACGACGAATGACGAAATTTCATCTTTCTCGGTCAAAACTTGCTCAATTTTGCTCAAAAAAGCCTGATATTTTGGGTTTGAAACGTCCAGAGTAAGTTGGCAATTTGCATAAATTGCGAGCGCTTCTGCCGTTATCGACAATCTTTCAAGTAACCTAAAACAAGACAAAATATTTTGTTTGTCCTGAAGTTTTCCATAATATTTTTTGACTTCTAAAATTTCTTTTGAAAATTCGTGAAACGTTTTAGTCCATTCGTCGTCCGACTTAAAATAATCTTCAAAATTCCACTTATATTTGTCTAAAATCTCTCTTCTTTTCTTCATTTTCGCTCCATAATTATTATGATATTGTTTGTGTTTTTATATGCAAAAATTAAAAAAATTGACTATAACACCAATAAGAACGCCAAAGAAATAAAGTGAAAATGCAATCAAACAGTTTTCTTTGAAATTTTTGTTGAATTTAAAAAGTGCGACGAGCGCAATTCCCGCATTTGTAGTAAGTCCTGCAATGCAAGACCCAAGAGTGATATTTCCGGATATAAATAGTTCCGTTATAATGACAGACGCCGAGCAGTTTGGAATCATTCCGACAAGTCCAGAAAAGAACGGTTGAAAGACTCCAAACGAAAGCATAAAGTTTTTGACATTTTCTTCACCAACGTAAAAAATCAACAATCCAAAAATTATATTTATAGCCAAAATGAAAGAAAAAATCTTGAGAGAATGAACAAGAGGGTGAATGAAAATATCTTTCAAAGTCTTTTTTTCTTCTTTAAGTTCGTGATGACAGCAACCGCAAACATTTTGCGACTCAGATGCTGTGGCACAGTTTTCGGCAATTTTTGAGTTATTTTTGCGTCTTAATAGAGCATCAATTAAAAGACCAACAACCACAGCATAGAAAAATTTAATCGCTAGAATAATAATGAGATCGAGATATTTGTCGGGATAGGATAGCATTATTGGCAACGCTTCATCGGAAGTGGCAATGTAAATCGCCATAAGAGACCCAACCGTAATGATGCGTTTACTATACAAATCTGTTGCAACCACCGAAAACCCGCACTGAGGAATAAGCCCTATTCCAGAGCTAAAAACGGGGGCAAATCTACCCTTTAAAAGGTTGCTCGTCTTATATTTATTTAAAATCTTTTCTTCGAGCAATTCAATTAATATGTAGCACACAACAATGACCGGGAGCATTTTGAGCGAGTCAAGCACGGCTTCAAGTAACACTTCTAAAATTTCCATACGGCAATATTACTCCATTTTATCACCTTAGTAAAGAGAAATTTTTGACTCTTTACAAATGTCCACTCAAAATGGTATAATGTAGACATAAAGTATGAATTACACAGTTTTTAAATTAAGTTATATAATGAATTTACAAAAAAAATACTACCCCTTTTTCAAACTCGGACACGAGAATATCTACGTTCTACCTCCGATTTTGAAACGAAGTGGGCTATCTCTTTCGTTGGCTTTTCCTGTAGCACACAGGTTCGACAAAAGCACAATCTCACGCCCAGTTGGCGTAATTTTAATTTCTCGAAATCTAAAAGAAAAATATTTTGACTTATCAGAGTTCGAATTTACAGAATATTCATATGATTTCGAAAAAAAATATACCTACAAAACCTATGAGCAAGAATTTTTAAAAGTAACCCTAAATCTTCTCAAATCATGCTATCCAAAATTTCCTTTTATGACCTCAAAATCATACGCTAAAAAATACCTTCCCCGCCTGAAAAATTCTTTTGACGAAGAATACTGGGCTTTCTATGAAGATTTAATTTCAAACAAAATATTAAAAATTTCAGATGATATTGCCTTAAAACGAGAAAACGTAAAAAATAATATAATTAATCAAAAAAAAACAATTAGCAAAAACAAAAATAAAATAGAAAACGAAGTGAATTTTGAACTAAAAAATTACATTAGGAACGAAGTCTGGAAAACACTAATAAATCAAAACGCATTTTTAAAGGTCGCATTTCTTGACAACCTTGGCGAGAGTCTTAGAAAACATTATGAATTTTCGGACAGAACAAGTTTACTTAATCAAAAGAAATTCGAAATGGCAAAAGCATATGCAAAGGCTCAAAGTAAATTGAAAACTGACGATGAAAATGTGGACTTTTTATGTAAACTTCTTATTATCTTTTTAAACGCAATGCTTGTGGAAGAAAAAAAGAAAAAGGTAATTAAATTTTTTGAAATACAAATAAAAGATTCTTGCACACATTTCGATGAAAATATTAACAAACTTGATGACAAAGAAATAAAAGATTATATTTCTTCAATATACTCTTCTTTAATAAAAGACTATTCTGTGACAAATAAAAAAGATTTTTCAAATATCTTTTTTGCCTATATGTTTTTGTTCCTAAACTAATTACTATTTTTCTTGTTGTCGTTAAAAAAATCAAACGCTTTCATAATTTCATCAAGCCCTTCCTTTGGGTTAACCGCCTCTTTTAGGTCAAAACCGCTTGAATTTGGTGCCAAATGATATTTTGGCGCTTCTTGTGTTGACAATGGCGTTTCAATTTTTGGTTCTGTTTTACTTTGTCCTTTTTGTGAAAACATTATACTTTCAAAATTCGTGCCGTTGGTTGTTTTGCTACTTTTTGAAAGAAAACTATCCAGTTCTCCTAGATCTGGTTTTAACTTCCCTTCCATTTTTCGATTTGGCGTGACTATTTTCACTTGGCGATTTGCCATCTCAGGAGGTCTTTTTTGAGGCAGTTCTCGTATAGTTGTGTCAGAGGCTTGTTGGGTTAAGATTTCTTTTTCTATTGCTGGCTTTACATCTGTAACACTCAGGCGGTTTGAATCGAGCATTTTGGACAATAGGCGCCTCACTGGGTCACCCGCTAAACTTTCGCGAAGGTTCTCTTGCTGGGCTTGGATATTTCTTTGCAAAGAATTTCGGCAGTCCTCTATAAGGAGTAAAAATTCTTTGCGTTTACTCTTGTCAATTATGATTTCGTCGTCTTTTAAAAGTTCCTCTATCTTAATATATAATAAATTTAACTTTTTCATTTCAAGTTCGTAAATGTTTTTAGAACTGCTTTCAATCATTCTGGCCCTCTCCACTGCAGAAACAAGCGAGGACATAAGTTCATCGTCGCTCTGGCTCGTAATTTTTTCTATTTGATCTTTTAGATAAAAAATTCTATCTTTTTGTTCCGAAAGACGAGACTCATAGTTGTATCTCATCTTGTCTATGTAACTGTCAACTTCTCCCTCGTCGTATCCATGTTTAACAACATTAAAGTTCCCCATTTGTTAACGATTCCCTTTTATTAAAAAAGTCAAAAATTTTCTATAATCCATATATAATCGCAAAAATTTTGGATAAAAAATATGCAAACTTATATCAAGATAATTATAATACATTTGCCAAGTTTATTCAAAATGATTTGAGATTTTTCTCATAATAACAAGGGATTCAATGTTAAAAGTTTGCGGAAAAATGTCAAAAATTTCAAAATGAGTGATGCTAAATTTGTCTTTTAAAAGATAAATGTTTTGTTTTAATGTGTAGGGATTGCATGAAATATAAATAATTTTTTTTACATTTGACGTCAAAATCGCGTCAATTATTTTTCTGTCAATTCCACTGCGAGGCGGGTCGATCACAAAGGTTGCATCAAGAAATTCATTCACAAGTTTTGGCAAAATAGTTGCGCAATCGCCGTTTAGGTTAATAAGGTTATTTAAGTTATTCTCTGCCTTTAATTTTTCTGCGTCAAGATTAGCCGTTTTATTTATTTCCACCGCATACACCTGCTTTGCGCGTTTTGCCATAACTGCGCTAAGTAACCCAGCCCCGCTGTAACCTTCTATCACAATTCCGCCGTCGATTTCTTGTAACACCCGCTTATAAATTTTGTCACGGACTCCGTCATTTATTTGCATAAAGGAATGTGGCTTAGCAAAAAATTTTACACCAAGCGAAGTAGAAATAATTTCCTTTTGACCACACACATATTTCCAATTTTCACTCAAAATATATGCACTTGAAGTGTTGAAATTTAGAAACAATCCAAACTTTTCCTCAAAGGCTTTTTTTAGTTCGTTGGCAAGGAAATCGAGGTTTTTCGGGGTATTTTTGCATACTAACACGACTGATATTTTATCGTCAATTACTCTAACAACCAGATGATTTATCGTGGAATTTTCATTTTTTACAATATAAGATTTCACGATTTTGAACACTTTGATTATCTCTTCTTTTGCTACTAAACAATCATTAATCTCAATAATTTCGTTAGATTTTTTTCTTGTGAGCCCAATCTTTTTTCCGTTAATTACAAAGGAAACTTTGTTACGATATCTTGTTGTTTTTGGCGAATAGTGAGTAACTACATCTCCAGAATAAAAATTTTCGAAATATTTTTGTATTGTTTTTTTCTTAATTTCAAGCGCACAATCTTCGTTTACAAACATAAAATCGCAACCGCCACAACTCTCGCACCACTTACATTTTGGCTCAACTCGCTTTAGGGACGGTTCAATTATTTTATTTAACTTTATTTCAGCAAAATTGCCTGTCTCCTTTTGTATCGTGCCCTCAATTATTTCGCCAGGAAGAACGCCACAGGTGCAATATTTTTTACCTTCAAAGTGCGACAATCCCTCACCGTTTATATTTATTTCGTCAATTTGCAGTTTCATAGAGATATAATAGCACATGAAAATAAAAATGAAAACGGTTAGTCTTCGTTTTTATTAAAATTAATTTGCAATTAACTAAATTACGCCAAGACTTATCATAATCGCCTTGTTCACCTGATTCATTTTTTGCTCACTAACTTCACCAATTTTTTCTCGAAGCCGAGTTTTGTCAATCGTTCTAATTTGTTCCAGCAAAACTACCGAATCTTTTTCTAGCCCATATTCTAAATGCGAAAGTTCAATGTGCGTTGGTATTTTGGCTTTGTCGAGTTTGCTGGTGATTGCGGCTGCGATAATCGTCGGGCTATATTTGTTTCCGATGTCGTTTTGAACGACCAAAATTGGGCGAATTCCACCCTGCTCACTACCAACAACTGGGCTCAAATCCGCATAATATATCTCCCCTCTCTTAATCATAAAACTCCCCGACACAAATATTTTAGTCTATTTATTGTCTTCTCTTTTGAGTTTTCATCGCTAAGCACGCAAAAATGCTTGCGATATCGTATATTTGTCCATATTCCGTCGACATCACTCATTATATGAGGCGGAATACAAAATATGTTCGGTGCCACAATCTTCGTTTTTCTCATACTAATATTGTCCCCAAGGCGGAGAATTTTAATCACAAAACCTGTTTGCGAAAGCTTTAAAAAAGAAAAAAAGACAGCCAAAGTTACCTTGACTGACTTAAATATATTATTTTTTATTATTCGACTATGCAAATTGCTGTGGCAACTAGTTTTGTGTGACTTATACTTATGTCAATTTTCCTGTTACAAAGAACTTTTTGAAGTTTAGGATTGTTTATATTTACATATGGCGCACCGTCTTTATTGTGTAAAACTTCCACATCAACAGGAGACAAATATTCGCCAAAACCCTTTTTAAGTGCTTTTGCCACGGCTTCTTTCGCACAAAAGTGACCTGCAATATGTGAAAGTTTTTCGGAAAATTTATTAAAATATTTTATTTCGCTATCAGTGAAAATCTTTTTCATTTTCTCCTCGTCTGTGTTTATTTGATTAAATCTTTCTACTTCCAAAATATCAATGCCGATATTTGCCATATTATTCCTCCTTAAAAAACTTGTTCAAAACCGCAAAAACGTCATCACCGTCAAACCCGCGTGAAAATAAAAACCGATACGCTTTTTGTTTTGTCTTTATGTCTCGCTCTTTGTTTTTTAAATATTTTTCAAGCAGTTTTTCTGCAGTTTGTTTAGAATTTTGAATTTTTTCAATGTTTTCATTTATTAAGTTATCTTTAACGCCTTTTCTTGAGAGTTCGAAGGTAATCTTTTTACCCCCACATTTCCTACTTTTCACTTTCACAAAATTTTTGGCATACGTGGCATCATTAATGTATCCAAGTGATTTTAGTTTGTCCACAACACCAAAAACGACTTGTGCTTCAAAACCCTTTTTAAACAGATAATCTTTCACTTCCTTTTCAGTTTTTTGCATCTTAGACAAAATATTTCCTGCTTTTGTGTAAGCAACAGAAAATTCACTTTCGTTTTTCAAAAATTCAAGTTGGTGGTTCGATATATCTTGATCTTCTTTCAGATGATTTTTTATAACACTTTCTAGAGAAAGTCCGGAATAAAACTCATTATCAATAAATAAATTGACGCGATTTTTATCTTTTTTTTGAATTTCTATTTTTGTTATTTTCATTTTTTTCCCTTTATCTTATCTTTTCAATATCTTTAAAATTTAAAGGCGTAACTTTTTCTATGTTTTCTTTTTCATTATTAGATACAAAAACTTCGAACTCTACTTTATCATTAAACTTCACATTTTCAAATGATATATTATTTTTTTGAAGATAATTCTGTATTAAATCAAATGTTGTATAATCACAAACTCCGAAACATAGTGTCGTTTTTACGGCAGGTTTTAGGTTCCCGATAAGGCACATTTTTGCACAATTTTTATATACCCTGCCTAGTCTGCTTGCCCCCAATTTCACTCCGCCAAAATACCTCACGACAACACACAGGGAGTTCACAATCTCACATTCATTAAGTGCCGTCAGTATCATAGCACCTGCGGTACCAGACGGTTCGCCGTCATCGTTTGAATGTTGCTCGTTTTTGTAAACACTAGCAAAACAAATATGGCTAGCACAAGAATGTTCCCTTTTAAGCGTTTTTATTATTTCATTTTGCATAAAAATATTGTCACAATGAAAAATATAAGCGCAAAATTTAGACTTCAAAACGGTCTCTTTGTATAGTTTTTCTTCAATTATCTTGTTCATCGGTTTTTACCGCAAGTATTGCTTTATTATCAGACTGCTCGTGCGACTTTCTATTTGCTTTACTCAATTTCTTAAATATGAACCAAAAAATTACAATCACCTGAAGAGGAATTGCCGTTATAAACAAAAGCCAATTATTTTCAAACGGAACACACACGAAAACGGACAGTGCCGTCGTCCAAATTAAAAACGAAACTGAGACACTATTCAAAAAATTGGTACACCAAATAGCTGTGAAAACTGTCGTTACTATATTAGACACCGCAATGGCAACAATAAAAAACTTCCACACCCAGACTTGCGAACTTGGCATCAACCCTACAAATAGCGAATATCCCACTACGGCGACAAACCAAACTATGCAAACGGATAAAAAAGTAATGAGAAATTGTTGTTTGGAAAAGAACTTTGTCCGTTCATATTTTTTATGTTTTTGCACAGCGCCTACTTCCGCACTACCGTTTTCGCACAAAAAATCATTGACAGTAATGCCAAAAATATCGGCAATTTGTTTCAAAATCACGACATCTGGAATAGATTCACCCCGTTCCCATTTGGAAATATTTTTGTCGGAATAAAGTAATTTCTCCGCCAATTCAAGTTGTGTAAATTTTGCCGCCTTGCGATATTTGGCAAGATTTTGCGCAACGACCATTTTTATTCTCTCAGTTGTATATTTTTCGCCTTCATTCATATTTGAATTATAATATATAAAATTTCAAAAATCAAACATTTGAAAGCCAATTCTACAAATAGTAGAGAAAAGAATTCTAGCCTATATTTTCATATAAATTCATAAGCCCAATTATAATAAAAATATTATAAGTAATAAATCTAGAGTCAAAAGGAAAATATTTTTTAAGTTTAATCCCCACATCAAACCCAACCATAAAAAATAAATAGTGCATACAAAAACACGAGATTACAAAGAAGGCAGGGTGAGACAAAGATGTATAAAATACAAGTGTTGAAAACATATTTTCAAAAACAAAAACAAAGAGGAGAAATAGTAAATCTATTATGCTAAATATTTCTGTTTCAAACTCTTGTTTAATGCAAATATTTTTATTTAATGTCACTAGACTCACGTAAATGGCTCTAAATGACGCGATGCAGTGATATGACCCTAGGACAAGTAATAATATACTGCTCAAATATGGGGCGATTTTTGAGGATATTATAAAGGAAAGTTTTGGAAAATTTAACATATAAATAGTTAAAATCATGACGTTAACTAGGTTCAAAATTAGAAACTGAAACCTTGATAATTTGAAGTTATTGCTTCCAAAACCAACTGAGTACCCAAAGGCATCGATGCTTATAGAGAAAACAAAAAGCAAGAATTTTAACATAATACATATTATGAAATAATGTCTTGCTTGTGTATATTTTTTATTTTAATAAATTAGAAAAATATATTGTCTATTACGCCCCCGCCCAAACATCTTTCTTGTTCGTCGTATAACACAACATATTGACCCGGGGTGACTGCGCGTTGTTTTTCTTTGAATAGAATTTCCACTTTTCCGCCTCTTTGAATGTTTACACTCACCTTTTGGTCGGGCTGTCTATATCTAAATTTTGCAAAACAATTGAAGTTTTTCTCGTTTGGAATTTTTGGAATCCAGTTAAAATTTGTCGCAATCAACGACGACCTATAAAGCATATCGTCTTCGCCTTGGCTTGCGATAAGCGTATTATTTTTTACGTCCTTGTCGCAGACAAACCATCTCTCGCCGTTGCCATCACTTTTCCCTCCTATGTTTAGACCCCTGCGTTGCCCCAAAGTGTAGTATAAAACTCCCTCATGC